>NZ_AKJO01000111.1:0-56634 GCF_000282295.1 Pseudomonas sp. GM33 | reverse complement strand
GGGGCCGTACGTTCGGGGCGAGCGTTTTTTGCTTCCTTTTTTAGGCGCTTGTAAAAAAGGGAGTCGCCGTAAGGGCGAAACCGCCAGCCGCCGTTACCGCAGAAACGGATATGTACACAACCCAAACCACCGGCCTGGTCGGCCCAGAGGCCGCCAAGGCCTAGTCCCCTCGGACGATGTGACGACTGGACGTCAGAGCAAGAATCCATCGCACTCCACCCCCAACAAAAAAGGCCCAGTGCGATGAACGACGCCAATCTCAAAGCCGACATGCTCCAGGCCATGCGCCGCCTGGCCAAGTCCGTCACCATTATCAGCACCAGCAATGGCTCCGAACGCTTCGCCATGGCTGCCACCGCGGTCGACTCCCTGAGCACCGAACCGCCATCGCTGCTGATCTGCGTCAACAAGACCGCCTCGCCCCACGCCGCACTGGCGACCGGCGCGGACTTCTGCGTGAACATCCTCGGCGTCGAACAACAAGACCTGGCCAACCTGTGCAGCGGCGCGATCAAGGGCGAAGCGCGCTTCGACCGTGGCAACTGGCTGACCAGCCCCGGCGGCATTCCTTACCTGGGTGACGCACAATCGGCGATCCTCTGCCGCCAGGACGGCCACTTCAGTTACGGCACCCACACCGTGTTCATCGGACGCATCCTGCAGATCCACACCACTGATGCCATCACCCCGCTGGTCTACCTCGACGGCAGCTACACCACCACCGCCAAACCCGCACCTTCTCTCGCAGCCGCTGGCTGAGGCCCGAACATGGACAGCCTGAACCGGTTGACGGCGCTGCGAGTGAACAGCGCCGACCCCTTGCCATGGGATGACCGCTGCGACTTGCTGATCGTCGGGTTTGGCGGAGCCGGCGCCTGTGCCGCCATCGAAGCCAGCACTCGTGGCCTGTCGGTGCTCGCCCTGGATCGCTTCGAAGGCGGTGGCGCCACGGCACTCAGCGGTGGCGTGGTCTATGCCGGCGGCGGTACGCCGTATCAGCGCCAGGCAGGCTATGAAGACACCAGAGAGGCGATGTTCAATTACCTGCGCCAGGAAGTCGGCGAGGCCGTCAGCCTCGAGACGCTACGGGATTTCTGCGAAGGCAGCCGTGAGCAACTGGCCTGGCTGGAGCGACATGGCGCGGCCTTCGAAGCCAGCGTGCCGCCGCACAAGACTTCGTACCCGAGCGACCAGTACTACCTCTATTACTCCGGCAACGAAGCCGTGCCGGCCTATGCCGCCAGCGCCAAACCGGCACCTCGTGGCCATCGCACCAAAGGCCCGGGCATGTCCGGCGCCAGTCTGTTCGCCCCGCTCAAGGCCAGCGCCTTGCGAAACGGCGTACGCCTGCGCAGCCAGTGCGAAGTGCGGCGGCTGGTGCTCGACCTCGACGACAAGGTCCTCGGCGTCGAAGCCTGGCAGTTGCCGTCAGGTAGCCGCGCGGCCAAACAACATGCGCGTCTGTCGCGCTGGGCCGCAGCCATTCATATGTACGCTCCGGCCTTGGCCGACCGCTTGCGCGCCCGTCAGCGTCGCATCGAACAGACCAGCGCCATCCGCCAATTGATTCGCGCCGAACAGGCGGTGCTGTTGAGCAGCGGCGGTTTCATCTTCAATCGCGACCTGGTGCGCCAGCACGCGCCCCAGTACCTGGCCGGTCTGCCGCTGGGCGCCACCGGGTGCAACGGCAGCGGCATCGCCCTGGGCCAGAGCGCCGGCGGCAGCGTGGCGCGGATGGACAAGGTCAGCGCCTGGCGTTTCATCAATCCACCACTGGCCTGGGCCCGTGGGCTGATCGTCAATGCCCGGGGACAACGTTACGCCAACGAAGAAATCTACGGCGCGACCCTCGGCCACGCCATGGTCGAAGAACAGGATGGTCGCGCCATTCTGCTGCTCAACCGCGCGCTGGTACGTGAGGCATTGAGTCAGGTCGGTCCCGGCAAGGTGTGGAATTTCCAGCGCCTGCCGGTGCTGCTCAACCTGCTGTTCAACGCCAAACGCAGCAGCAGCCTGGCCGGGTTGGCCAAGCGCTGCCATCTGCCGCCGGAACTGCTGCGCCAGAGTGTCGAACGCTATAGCCGCGCGGCACGCGGTGAAGTCGCCGACGAGTTCGGGAAGTCCGCGGCGATGCTCGCCAACCTCGACCAGGGCCCGTGGTATGCCCTCGACCTTTCATTCGCCAGCAAACTGTTCCCCTGCCCGGTCATCACCCTGGGCGGGTTGAAAGTCTGCGAGGCCAGCGGTCGGGTGCTGGACCCTGCCGGCCAGCCAATAAACGGCCTGTACAGCGCCGGCCGCAATGCGGTCGGGGTCGCCTCCAACCTGTATGTCTCCGGCCTGTCACTGGCCGATTGCATCTATTCCGGTCGCCGGGCTGCCGCCCACGTGGCCGACCAATTCGCACTTCAAACCGCACGATCAGGAGAACAACAATGCAACGTGTAGAAGGCAAAGTCTGCATCATCACCGGCGCCGCCAGCGGCATTGGTCGCGAAGACGCTCTGCTGTTGGCCCGCGAAGGCGCCAAAGTAGTACTGACCGACCTCAACGAAGAAGCCGGCCGCCAGGCGGCTGCGGAAATCGGCGCCAACGCGCTGTTCATCCGCCACGACATCGCCAGCGAAAGCGACTGGCAACACGTGGTCAAGACCACCGTCGAACGCTTCGGCCGCCTCGACGTACTGGTCAACAACGCCGCGATCCTGGCCCTGGGCAGCATCGAAGACACCACCCTGGAGCTGTGGCAGAAGGTGCAGAAGATCAACGGCGACGGCTACTTCCTCGGTTGCAAGTACGCCATCCAGGCGATGAAGGAAAGCGGCGGCGGCTCGATCATCAACATGTCGTCGGTCGCCGCCCTGGGCGCCATGCCGATGTTCTGCGCTTACTCGGCGTCCAAAGGCGCGGTGGCGGCGATGACCCGCTCCATCGCCCTGCACTGCAAGCAACAGGGCTATCGCATCCGCTGCAACAGCGTGCACCCCGATGGCGTGAACACGCCGATGACCCAGGCCCTGGCCGGTGGTCAGCCGATCCCGCAGGAAGCGCTGGACCAGGACCCGATGAACCGCATGGCGGCGCCACGGGACATTGCCAACGTGGTGCTGTTCCTCGCCACCGACGAATCGCGGTTCGTCAACGGTGCCGAGATCCGGGTCGACAACGCCCAACTGATCAGCGGGCTCTGAGGTCGAGGTGAACATGGGCACGCAACAACAGAACCTGACCCCGGCCGAATCGACGACGGCAAGCGTCTCATTGCAAGTGTGCGCGGTGATCGACGAGACCGCCGATGCGCGCTCGCTGGTGCTGGACATACCGCCAACCCTGCGTGAGCGCTTTCGCTACAAACCGGGCCAGTTCCTGAGTTTTCGCGTGCCCTTCGCCGGCAAACTGTTGACCCGCTGCTACTCCATGGCCAGCTCGCCCCTCACGGACGCGCTGCCCAAGGTCACGGTGAAACGTGTCGACGGTGGCCGGGTGTCGAACTGGATGAACGAAGTCCAGGTCGGCGACTGGCTGGAAGTATTGCCACCGGCCGGGCATTTCTGCCTGGACCCGCAGGCGGACACCGAAAAGCCCCTGGTCCTGTTCGGGGGCGGTTCGGGCATCACCCCGGTGTTTTCCATTCTCAAATCAGTGCTCCATGGCAGCCGGCGGCCGATCAAGTTGATCTACGCCAACCGCGATGAGGCGTCGGTGATTTTCAAGGACGAGCTGTGCCAGTTGATCAAGGCGCATCCTGATCAACTGCACGTGGTGCACGTCCTCGATTCGGTGCAGGGCTTCCTGACGGACCATCAGGTCCGTCATCTGCTGCGCGGATCGGCCGGCGGCGACTACTTCATCTGCGGGCCGGGTCCTTTCATGGACACCGTGGAGCGCACGCTGCTGGCACTGGGCGAAGCGGCCGAACGCATACATGTCGAACGTTTCGTCTCGCCACCGGACCCCGATGAACTGCTGGCCGAAGAAACGCTGGCACGAGCGGCGGCCATGGATTCGCAATGTGAAGCGCTGATCGTCGAGCTCGACGGCCAGCAACACGAAATTGCCTGTAAACCCGGCGACACCTTGCTGCAAAGCTGCAAAGCGGCTGGCCTCGATGTGCCGTCGTCCTGTGAAGAAGGTTTTTGCGGGGCCTGCATGTGCGTGGTCAAGGAAGGCCAGACCCAACTGGCGCGCAACGACGTGCTGACCCCCAAGGAACTCGCCGACGGCTGGACGCTGGCCTGCCAGAGCCGCCCGACGGGTGCCCGGGTACGCCTGAAATTCCCGGATTAAGGCTACGCATCCCTCTGTAGGAGCTGCCGCAGGCTGCGATCTTTTGATCTTGCCTTTAAAAATCAAAAGATCGCAGCCTGCGGCAGCTCCTACAGGGGATTGCGTATGGGCTTTGTCGCCTTAGTCTCAACGGACGATCACTCAGGCCCGGTCTGCAGTTAGACTCGGCCACAGCATTAGCCCACAACAATAAAGAGGTGCAGTTATGGCTCGTTTGCAGAACAAGGTCGCGGTGGTCACCGGCGGCGCTTCGGGGATCGGTCTGGCCTGCGTGCGCCGTTTCGCTGCCGAAGGCGCGCAAGTGGTCGGGCTGGACATCGGCAGCGTCCCGGCAGACTTCCCCGGCCTGTTCATGACCCTGGACGTGCGCGACGAAGCGCAGGTGCAGCAGGTCATGCAAGACGTCATCAGCCGCTTCGGGCGCATCGATATCCTGGTCAACGCCGCCGGCGTCGCCGACCAGGGCAGCGTGACCCAGACCACCACCGCCAACTGGCAACGGGTGATGGACATCAACCTGACCGGCAGCATGCTCACCAGCAAGTACGCGCTGGCGTCGATGGTGGAGCAGCGCGGTGGTTCGATCATCAACGTCGGTTCGATCTTCGGCCTGCAAGGCTGCGATGGCAACGTGGCCTACAACGTGTCCAAGGGCGGCATCAACCAGCTGACCCGTTCGATGGCCATCGACTACGGCTACGCCAACATTCGCGTCAACGGCCTGTGCCCGGGCCTGATCGAAACACCGATGACCAGCATGGTCCGTGACAACGATGCGTTCCACGCCTTCTTCGCCTCGCAGCACATGCTCAGCCGCTCCGGACAACCGGAAGAAGTGGCCAATGTCGCGCTGTTCCTGGCTTCGGACGAAGCGTCCTTTGTCAGCGGCCAGATGATCGCCGTGGACGGTGGTTTCTCCGCCGGTCGCCGTTTCGCCCCGCCCGCCCAGTAATTCGCAATCCGGCCGGGCGCCCTGCCCGGCCTACTCCCTTTTTCGTCATTGTCTTCTAACCGGGGAGGCCCCATGCCGCCTGTCGCCACCGCACTGACCATCGCTCAACTGTTCGCCAACGCTGCCCAGGCCTACGGCGACCGCCCGGCCATCGAGGACGCGGGCCACAGCATCAGCTACCGACAACTCGACCAGTTGCGTCGCCAGGCTGCCCGCGCCCTGCTGGCCCTCGACGTACAGGCCGGGGACCGCGTGGCGATCTGGGCGCCCAACGTATGGGAATGGATCGTCGCCGCCGGCGCCCTGCAAAGTGTCGGCGCCGCCCTGGTACCGCTCAACACCCGGATGAAGGGCAGCGAGGCGGGCTACATCTTGCGCGAAAGCGGCACCTGCGTGCTGTTCGCCATCGGCGAATTCCTCGGCGCGGACTACCCCGGCATGCTGGTGTCGGAAGACCTGCCTGCGCTGCGCCACATCGTCAGCCTGCGCGGCGCCAATCCGGGCACCCTGGCCTGGGAGCGCTTTATGGATCTGGCGGCCGACGTGCCGCAACTAGCCTTGCGCACCCGCGAACAAAGCGTTGGCCCGCAAGCCTTGTCCGACGTACTGTTCACCTCGGGCACCACCGGCAAGCCCAAGGGCGTGATGACCAGCCACGGCCAGAACCTGCGCATCGTGCGTGACTGGAGCGACATCGTCGGGCTGCGCGAAAGCGATCGCTACCTGATCGTCAATCCGTTCTTCCACTCCTTCGGCTACAAGGCCGGCTGGCTGGCCGCATTGATGCGTGGCTGCACCCTCCTGCCGCAGCAGGTGTTCGACGTACAGGCCATGCTCGAATGCGTACAGCGCGAACGCATCACCGTGTTGCCCGGGCCGCCGACGCTGTATCAATCGTTGCTGGCCCATCCGCAACGCGGCGAGTTCGACCTGAGCTCATTGCGGGTAGCGGTAACCGGCGCGGCGGCGATCCCGGTGGAGATGATCCACCGCATGCGCGACGAACTGGGGTTCGCCACCATCGTCACCGCGTATGGCCTGACGGAAGTCTGCGGTTTCGCCACGATCTGCCGCTCCGGTGATTCCGCGGAACTGGTCGCCAACACCAGTGGCCGGGCGATGCCTGGGGTGGAAGTGCGCTGTGTCGGCAACACTGGCCGCAGCCAACCGGCGAACACTCCCGGTGAAGTGCAGATTCGCGGTTACAACCTGATGCAGGGTTACCTCAACAACCCCGAAGCCAGCCAGGAGATTCTCGACGCCGACGGTTGGCTGCACACCGGCGACATCGGCATGCTCGACGAACAGGGTTATCTGCGCATCACCGATCGCCTCAAGGACATGTTCATCACCGGTGGCTTCAACGTGTACCCGGCGGAGATCGAACAGTGCCTGCTGACCTATCCGGGCGTGGCCCAGGCCGCGGTGATCGGTATTCCCGATGAGCGCATGGGTGAGGTGGCGATGGCGTTCCTGTTGCCGGCACCCGGAATGGAAATCGAGCAGGCGCGGTTCCTCGCCTGGTGCCGTGAGCAGATGGCCAACTACAAGGTGCCGCGCCGGGTGCAGGTGCTGCAGAGCATGCCGATCAATGCCGCGGGGAAAGTGACGAAGAATGTGTTGCGTGAGTGGGCGTTGCGGCCGGTCAGTTAAGCGTCGGCGATATTTTGATTAATGCCACATTACCTGTGGGAGCGGGCTTGCCCGCGATGGGGGTGTGTCAGTCAACATCAATGTTGAAGCTGACGCCCTCATCGCGGGCAAGCCCGCTCCCACAGGTTTGTGTGTGCCTGACGACTGTGAATTCAGACCACCCGCGCCGGGTGCTGTTGACGCGGGTCGCCGAGCATGGCGCGGTGCGACGGCGGCTGGCGGCCTTCGGCTTCGCTGATGCCGTAGCCGGGAGCGATTTCGGCAGTGATCAAGGTCTGCCCGGACAGCGCCATCAACTGCGGATCATTGAGCAAGGCATCGATCACCCGCCCGTTGAACTGCGGGGTTTCGGCATGGGCGAGAAACGCCTGGTACTGCTCGCCATGCTGCTCACCGGCAATCCGGGTGCGTTCGGTCAGTTGCGGGCCGAGCCACAGCGACAACGCCGCCACGCCCTGCCCTTCAAAATCAATGGCCATGTCCGCCGCCAGTTTGTCGACTCCGGCCTTTTGCGCACCGTACGCCGGGCCGTGCATGTAGCACCCGGCCCCGAACGACGACGTGAAGCAAATCAGTCCTTGGGTACTTTTGAGCAACAGCGGCGCGGCGTAGTAGCTGGCGATGTAGGCCGAGCGCAGGCCGACGTCGAGAATCCGTACCAGCTCCAGCGGTTTGGCCCAGAACGGCCCCGGTTCGATCAACTGGTCATGGATGAACGCGGCGTTGTTCACCAGCAAATCCAAGTGCCCGCATTCCTGCTCTACCTTCTCGAACAGCGCCCGGACCTGCGCATCATCGGCGTGGTCACAGACCACCGCGATACCGCGCCCACCGGCGGCGGTGATCGCGGCGGCGGTGTCCTCCAGCGAGCCGCGCAAGGCATGCCCGTACAGATTCGATCCACCCTGCGCCGGAGCGCGGCCAGTGATGTACACGGTCATGCCGGCCGCCCCGAGGGCCAGGGCAATACCCTGCCCCACTCCGCGACTGGCACCGGTTACTACGGCGATCTGTTGACGTGGCTGATTCATTCAACGCTCCCGAACAAGGTTTTCGCCGAAGCGGTTTCGCTCTGGCGCTTGATGTGATTGGCGGCCAGGTAGCCGAAGGTCATGGCCGGGCCGATGGTCGAGCCGGCACCTGGATAAGTGCGGCCCATCATCGAGGCGGCGCTGTTGCCGATGGCGTACAGGCCGTTGATCGGTTGCCCGTCTTCGTGCAACACACGGGCGTGCACGTCGGTCAGCAGCCCCCCCTTGGTGCCGATGTCGCCGGCGTCGATGCGCACGGCGTAGAACGGTCCCTTGAGCAACGGTGCCAGGCACGGATTGGGTTGCACGTTCGGGTCGCCGTAGTAGCGGTCGAACAGTGAGTCGCCCTTGTGGAAATCCTCGTCGACGCCCTGCACGGCCATGCCGTTGAAGCGCTGCACGGTGCGCAGCAGCCCGCCGGCGTCGACGCCGATTTTCGTCGCCAGCTCTTCCAGGCTCGACGCCTTGTGGAAGTAGTCGCGCAGATGCTCGGGCAATTGCCAGTCGCGCTGGGCATAGCCCGGCAGCAAGGCACCGCAGGGATATTTGCGGCGGAACTCGGCGTCGAACACCATCCAGCACGGCACGCTCGCGGCGCCTTCGCGGTTGTTGGCGTACATCGCATAAACGATATCGGTATAGGGCGCGGCTTCATTGACGAAACGTTCGCCCGCGGCGTTGACCATCACGCACCCCGGCAGGGTTCGTTCGACGAACAACGCACGCTGCTTCTCTTCGCCCTTGACGTAAGTGGTCGGCGCCCACCAGCTGTGCTCCATCAACGCGGTCCGCGCGCCGATGGCCTGGCCGGCGCGAATGCCGTCGCCGGTATTGTTCGGTGGCGTGGCACTCCAGTTGGCCCGGGACGGCTGCGGCAGGTACTGCTCACGCATCGCCTGGTTGCGCTCGAAACCACCGGCAGCAACGATCACCCCGTAGCGCGCCTTGACGTTGAGCAACTGACCGTTGCGATTGACCCGCGCGCCGCCGACCCGGTCGCCGACCAACAGCAGTTCTTCGAGCGCACAGTTGAGCCACAGGGATTTGCCGCGATCCTGCAACGAAGAGCGCAAGGCACCAATCAAGGCATTGCCCAGGGTCAGGTAGCGGTCACGGCGGGACAAGCGCCGACCCTCGCGGTCACGCCAGTAGCGCCACATTACCCGCAGGGTCAGGCGCAACCAGCCGGGGCCACGGCACAGCAGCACTTGCGCCTCCTTCATGGTCATCGCCATGCGTCCCATCATCAAGGTGCCGGGGGACGGTGCGCGCATGCGCAGGAATTCTTCGCCGAGTTCGGCGGCATCGAAGGGTTGCGGATCCATCGAGCGATAGCCCGGTTTGCCGCCCGCGACTTCCGGGTAGTAATCGGCGTAGCGAGGTTGCGCTTCGAAGCGCACCCGGGTGTGTTTTTCCAGGTACTCGACCATCTCCCGGCCATGTTCGACATAGGCCTCGATGCGCCCGTCGTCGATCTCGCCATGGGTCACAGCGCGGATGTAGGCAATCGCTTCGGCTGCCGAATCACTGCCGCCGAGCGCATTGATCCGGTGGTTGTTGGGGATCCAGATGCCACCGCCGGACACCGCCGAGGTGCCGCCGTACTCGCCGCTCTTCTCGATCAGCAGCGCATTCAAGCCCAGGTCGTGGGCACGCAGCGCAGCGGTCATGCCCCCGGCTCCCGAGCCAATCACCAACACATCACAACACTCGTCCCATTTGATCCCGGCAGCGTTCATGCGATCACCCTTGTTCAGCGCCCATCAGGCAGAAACCGCCACCGCCGGATCTTCGCCCGGTGTAGTCGGTCTCGGGATTGTTCGCCGCACGCGCCGGGTGTTCATCGTCCGATGGGACTAAGGCTGGGACTGCGACAGCCCAGTACAAATCGCTTAGTCCGCTTGGACGATGTTGCGCGCAAGTCGTGACTCCATAGTCGCCCACAGCACCAATCACCCCCCTGAAATGCAGGTCGGGCAGGTCTGACCTGGGCCATGAGGACGACATGATAAAAACAATAATCGCCCCACCAACACAGCACCCTCGCGTACAGCTGGCATTGCTGTTGCTGGCTGGCGGATTAAGCGCTCACGTTAACGCCATGAGCTTTCAGCCGAGCGAAGACTTGAGCATCGACTGGGACACCACACTGACGTACAGCCTCGCCTGGCGGGCCGAGTCTCGCGATCACAAACTGACTGCCGATGCCAACGCCAACGACGGCGACAACGCCTTCGACAAAGGCAGCCTGATCAACAACCGCAGCGGCTTTCTCACCGAAGCCAACATCAAATGGCAAGACAACTATGGCGTGTTCGTCCGGGCGACCGGTTTTTACGACAACGTCTACGATCAGGGCAACGACAACACCACCGGCACCTCGAACTGCTTCGCCGGTGGCCATTGCAGCCAGCCCGACCGTTTCTCCCAGGACACCATCGACCAGCACCGCAATGAACTGCGCATGCTCGACTACTACGCCTACGGCACCTGGGACGTCAGCGGCCACGCCCTCAACGCGCGCCTGGGCAACCAGGTCGTCAGCTGGGGTGAGAGTCTGTTCTACCCGGGCATTTCCGCAGCGCAGAGCCCGGTCGACGCGACCAAGGCGACCACCCCAGGCGTCGAGGTCAAGGAAATCCTGCTGCCGGTCGGCCAACTGTTCACCCAGTTCGCCCTGACCGAAAGCCTGGGTGTCCAGGCGTACTACCAATACAAGTGGGAAAAGACCGAGCTGTTCGGCGTGGGCAGCTACTTCTCCACCACCGACTTCATCGATGAGGGCGGCTTCAACGACGCCTCCGGTTTCGTCACCCGCCTCAAGGACGACAAGCCGAGCGACAGCGGCCAGTACGGCCTGGCCTTCACCTACGCCGCCGAGTCGTTGAACAACACCGAGTTCGGCATCTACTACTCGCGCTATCACGACAAGACCCCGTCGCTGGACTTCGCGACAACGCTGGGCCGCTACCAGGTGCGCTACTTCGACAACATCGACCTGTTCGGCGCGAGCTTCGCCACCGTGCTGGGCGACGTCAGCTGGGCCGGTGAAGTCAGCTACCGCGATGGCACGCCAGTGATGGTCGACAACGGTTTCTCCAGCCCCGTGCGTGGCAAGACCGTGCAGGCGCAAACGTCGATGATCTACGTGCTCGGCCCGACCTCCTTCGCCGACAACACCACCCTGACCGGCGAGGTGGTCTACAACACCGTGGTCAGCAACGACAAGTCGCAACCGGTGACCCTGGCACCGGGCTTCGCGCTGCCGGGAACCGACAGCCTGGTCTATGACCGCGATGCCTGGGGCTACACGGTGCAGGCGAACTTTGACTACAACGACGTGTTCAGCGGATGGGACATGTCGGTGCCTGTCACCTTCAGCGCCGCCGCCCACGGCGACAGTTCGATGGTCGGCTCGATCAACGCCGGCCAGAACGATAACCGCGCCAGCATCGGCAGTTCGTGGCGCTACCTGGGCAACTTTACCGTCGAGGCCCGCTACAACGCCTACCTCGGCAACGCCAACAACAGCCCGTTGGCCGACCGCGACAACGTCGCGCTCAACTTCAAGTACCGGTTCTGATTCCCCTGTCGGAGGAGCACAGCATGTCCAGATTCACCCAAACATTATTGAGCACGGCACTGACCGTCGGCCTGCTCGGCAGTGGCCTGGCCTACGCCAAGGTCAACCCCGAAGAAGCCGCCCGCCTGGGCCAGGACCTGACCCCGATGGGTGCCGAAAAAGCCGGCAACGCCGACGGCAGCATCCCGGCCTGGACCGGCAAATGGCGCGGCCTGCCACCCGGCCTCAAATACGCCGGCCCGGGCACGCCGTACCCGGACCCGTACGCCGCGGAAAAACCGTTGTTCGTGATCGATTCTAAGAACATGGACAAGTACGCCGACAACCTGACCGATGGCCAGAAAGCGTTGCTCAAGCGTTACCCTGACACGTTCAAGATCCCGGTGTACCCGAGCCACCGCGACTTCCGCCTCGATCAGCGCCTGGAAGACCAGGTCAAGAAAAACGCCGTCACTGCCGAACTCGACAATGACAACAACGACACGAAAAACGCCTGGGGTGCCTCGCCGTTCCCGATCCCGAAGAACGGCAGCGAGTTGATGTTCAACCATACCTTGCAGGGGCGCGCCAGCACTGAAGAGGCCGTCTACGGCCAGGCGGTGGTGTACTCCAACAAGGAAAAGGTACTGGAAGAGGTCGACTACAAGATCTTCTCGATCTGGTCGAGTCCGGACAAAGCGCTGGATACCGCCAACGGTGTGTTCACCCACTTCCTGATCACCACCCTGGAACCGGTGCGCAAGAAAGGCGAGATCGTGGTCGGCCACGAGTTCATCAACCCGACCGCTTCACCGCGCCAGGCCTGGCAGTACAGCCCGGGCCAACGCCGGGTACGTCGCGCGCCGACCGTGGGCTACGACTCGCCGACCGGCGCCGGTGGTTTTCGCGTGTACGACGAAGACCGTTTGTTCAACGGTGCGCCGGACCGCTACAACTGGACCATCGTCGGCAAGAAAGAGATCTACATCCCGTACCACAACTACAAGATCGACGACCCGAGCGTAACGGCCGACCAGATCCTGGACACCACCGGTCACGTCGATCCGCAGTACATGCGCTACGAGAAACACCGCGTCTGGGTGTTGCAGGCCAACCTCAAGGAAGGCGCCCGCCACGTGTATGCCAAGCGCGTGCTGTACCTCGACGAAGACACCTGGTCGGCCACCATGGCCGACAACTACGACAGCCGTGGCCAGTTGTGGCGCACCAACATGCAGACCTCGATCTACGCCTACGAGATGCAGCGCTACCACGCTCGCCTCGGCATCTACCACGACCTGATCGCCGGCTCCTACCTGGTTGACCGCATGCTGGTCGATCAGAAACCGGCCAAACTCAACGCCACCGCCTTCACCGAAGACGAATTCACCCCTGGCAACCTGCGCAAACTCGGCACCCGCTAAACTCACCGCGCCCCGACCGATTTCTTCGGTCGGGGCGATGTGCTTTGTAAAATCCGCGCCTCCCACGGAAGAGTCCCCATGAACAAACTCCTCACCGGCGTCATCGCCATGGCCAGCGTTGGCCTGTCGATGCAGGCCAACGCCCTGAACATCCTGTTGACCAACGACGATGGCTGCCGCGCACCCGGCATCGATGCGATGTACCGCGCCCTGACCGCTGCCGGGCATAAAGTCACCCTGGTCGGCCCGTTGAACGACAGCAGCGGCATCAGTGCCGCCAGTGTGGTCGTACCCGGCCAGGCCCTGGCGGTGACCGAACTGGCGCCGGGCCGGTATTGCGTCGGACCACCGGAGGGCTACACCCCAGCTGCCGGCAAGACTTCCGCCATTGGCACGCCGGTGGATGCGGTCAACGTCGGACTCGAGGTGATCCTCAAGGATTCGCCGCCGGACCTGGTGGTGTCGGGCAGCAACTTTGGCGAAAACGTCGGCCCGCTGACGCAGATGTCCGGCACCCTCAACGCGGCGGTACGGGCGATGTTCAAAGGGGTGCCGGCAGTGGCGGTGTCCACGGCCATCGACATGGATCTGATCATCCGTGACCAGCAGGCCGGGTACCGCAAGACCGTCGATGCGATGGACGACACGGCGCGCTTTGCCGTGAAGGTGATCGAGCAGGCGAGCCTGGCCGGTACAGAAGCCAGACAGGCCTGTGCCAGGAGCAAACATCAGTGTGACTTGAACGTGCTGGGCCTGCCGGGCGTCAGCGGCCTGAACCTCAACTACCCGCCGCTGAAACCCGATGAGGTCAAGGGCGTGAGCTTTGCCCCGATCGGCAACTGGGACCGGGTGAACTTCACCTCACAACGTGGCGCCGACGGCGTGGTCCACGTCAACCTGGCCGCCCCGCTGTCACCGACCGAAGCCCAGCAAAAGGCCGATGCGTACCAACTGTGGCAAGGCCATGCGGTGATCACCGTGATCGACGGCAACATGACGGCACCGGCGGCGGTGCAGGATCAGGCGAAGATGATGTTGCGCGGGATCAAGCCTTAAGTTGAATCCGTGGGAACACACTGACCTGTGGCGAGGGGGCTTGCCCCCGTTCGGCTGCGAAGCAGTCGTAAAATCGGCGAATGCGTTCTCACTGAAAAAACGCGAACGCTGATTCCAGGGCCGCTGCGCGCCCCAACGGGGGCAAGCCCCCTCGCCACAAAAGCTCGCTCCCACAGGTTTTGTGTTTGCTTTAGCCTACGGGTTGAAACGGCACGAACTCGGTCACTTCCAGATCAAACCCGGACACGGCCTTGTAGGGCACCGGCGAGCTCATCAATCGCATTTTGCGCACGTTCTGGTCGCGCAGGATCTGGGCGCCGATGCCCAGGGTCCGTTGCGGAAACAGCGGTGTGCGCGGCTTGGCGCCACTGCGCTGGCGCAGTTGTTCGAGCACGCCGTCGGCGGTTTCCTTTTGTGCCAGCAACACCAGAACGCCGTTACCGGCGGCGGCGATGCTCGCCAGCGAGCGGTCGAGGGTCCACTGCTGTGTCCCGCCTTCGCTTTCACACCCCAGCACGTCACGCAACGTCTCGATGCTTTGCACCCGCACCAGCACCGGTTGCGTGCTGTCGATCCGGCCTTTGACCAGAGCCAGGTGCAACGCGCCCTGGTAGGTGTCCTGATAGGTCGTCACCTGGAACTCGCCGTGGCGGGTATGCAACGGGTATTCGTCGCCGCGCTCGATCGTGCCCTCATGCAGGATGCGGTAGTGAATCAGGTCGGCAATGGTGCCGATCCGCAAGCCATGACGCTGGGCAAATTCATGTAACTCGGCGCCCCGGGCCAGTTCGCCGTCCTCGTTGAGAATGCCCACCAGGGTGGCCGCCGGTTGCCGCCCCGCCAGCCGTGTGAGGTCGCAAGCGGCCTCGACATGTCCGGCGCGCTGCATCACGCCGCCGGGCAAGGCCTGCACCGGGAAGATATGCCCCGGTTGCACCAGGTCCGCCGGTACGCTGGCCGGGTCGACCGCCACCTGGATCGACCGCGCCCGGTCTGCCGCCGAGATGCCGGTGGACACCCCGGTGGCGGCTTCGATCGAGCGGGTAAACCCCACGCCATGTTGCGCCCGGGAGTTGGGCACCATCAGGTCCAGGCCCAACGCGCGGCAGCGTTGCTCGGTCAGGGCCAGGCAAATCAGCCCGCGTGCCTGCACCGCCATGAAGGTGACGGCCTCGGCCCCGGCCTGATCGGCGGCCATCAGCAGCGAGCCTTCGCCGTTGTGCTCATCGTCGGTGATCACCACCATCTGACCGGCACCAATGGCCTCGATCAGTTGCGGCACCGTGTTGAAAGCCAGGCCGCTCATTTGAGTGCTCCACGCAAATCGGCGCAAGCTTCTGTCAACGCTTGTGCTGCTGCTTCAACAAACGGCGCCATGCTGATAAAACCGTGGATCATGCCTTCGTATCGCTGCATGCGCACCGCCACACCGGCTTCGCGCAGGCACTCGGCCAACGCTTCGCCCTCGTCCCGCAGCGGATCGAACCCGGCGGTGAACAAGGTGGTCGGCGGCAAGCCTGCCAGGCTTTCGGCTCGCAATGGCGAGGCCAATGGATCGTCCGCTTGTCCATCCTCTTGCAGGTATTGCTGCCAGAACCAGCGCATCGCCTTGGCGGAAAGCAGATAACTTTCGGCGAATGCCTCGAAGGACTGACTGTCGCATCCGGCATCGGTGACCGGGTAGAACAGGCACTGATAGCGGATCTTCGGTCCCTTGCGTTGCGCCGCCAATTGGCTGACCGCCAGTGCCAGATTGCCACCGGCGCTGTCCCCGGCCACGGCCAGTCGGCTGCCATCGAAGCCAAGCTCGGCTGCGTGTTCAACCAACCAGCAGGTGGCCGCATGACAATCGTGCGGTGCGGCCGGAAATTTGTGTTCAGGCGCCAAACGATAGGCAACCGACACCACCACCGCCTCGGTCTGGCGCGCCAGCGAACGGCAAAGATTATCGTGGGTATCGAGATTGCCCATGACAAATCCGCCGCCATGGAAATACACCAGCAACGGCAGGTCGGACGCTTGCGATGGCCGGTACAGCCGTGCATCCAGATCACCGTTCGCGCCGGCCACTTTCAGATCGCGCACCTCGCTCATCGGATCGCCGGGGATGGCCGGCAGCAGGTTATCGGAGAACTGCCGGTACTGGGCGGCATCGATCTGGCTGAAATCGGGTTCCGGGAGGTCGCGAAATTGCTGGAGAACCCCGGCGATCTGCTTATCGAGCGGCATGGGCATCGTCCTCTACGTCGGTCATTTGAAATTGCGGATTGGTCTCGCCCAGGATGCTTTGTACCCGGCGCTCAAGGGCCGGCTTGAAACCCTTGTGGGGCAGGATCCAGAAGCGTTTTTGCGCGACGGCGGCGAACACTAGCGCGGCCAGCTTCGCCGGGGTCATGCCCTGGCGAATGGTGCTGTCGAGCAGTTGACTGAAGTCGGATCCGGCGCTGTCCACCAGCTGGTTCGACGCCATGATTTCACTGGCCACCGGCCCCGGGCACAGCACTGAAACCGACACCGGCGCACCGAGCATGGCGAGTTCGTAATGCAGGGTTTCCGAGAGCGCGACCACCGCCTGCTTGGTCACGTTGTACGGTGCCATCAGCGGGCTGCTGACCAGCCCGGCAAGGGACGCAGTGTTGATCACATGGGCTGCCCGGCCCTGGCTGAGCAACAGCGGCACGAAACTGCGAATGCCGTTGATCACGCCGCCCAGGTTGACGTCGAGCATGCGCTGCCATTGCGCCTCGGTGATTTCCCAGCTGAAGCCGGTCTGCATGACGCCGGCGTTGTTGAACAGCAGGTCGACCCCGCCAAAGTGCTCGACAGCCCGGTCACGCAAGCGCTCGACCTGCTTCACCTCACCGACATCGGTGACGCAGGCAATCGCCTGCGCACCATCGGCCTTCAATTCGTCGCACAGGGCTTGCAGGCCCGCCGCATCCCGATCCGCCAGCACCAGGCGCATGCCCAGCGTCGCCGCGTGCTCGGCCAAGCCCCGGCCAATACCACTGGCGGCCCCGGTAATCACCGCCACCGGCCCTTGTTCATTACTCATCGCCAACTCCTGCCATGGGTCCAATGGCGCCAGTAGAGCGGGCCTGCTTAAAGCAGCCATCGTCCATTCAGACGATGCCCGCTTTTACAGGGGCGGCAGAATCCCTTACATGCGCCAACCCCGTGATCCCTTGGGAGAATAATAAGATGAGTACCCTGCACCGCATCGAAGCCAAACTGCTGGAAGACCGCTACGCCCGTGGCTGGCATTGCCTGGGCCTGGCCGCGCAATACCGCGACGGCAAGGCCCATCGCCTGGAGGTGTTCGGCACCCGCTTGGTGGCGTTCCAGGGTGAAGACGGCGAACTGCATATTCTTGATGGCTACTGCCCGCACATGGGCGCCGACCTGAGCACCGGTTGCGTTGAGGGCAACTCGATCCGTTGCCCGTTCCACGCCTGGCGCTGGGGCGCCGACGGCGTGTGCGACGACATCCCCTATGCCAAGCGCATCCCGCCACGGGCCAAAATCAAAAGCTGGCCGATCATGGAAGAAAACCGGCTGCTGTTCGTCTGGAATGACCCCGAAGGCAACCCGCCGCTGCCGGAACAACGCATTCCGCGCATCGACGCCTGCTACAGCGACGAATGGGCCGAGTGGGAAGTCGCCGAGTTGCAGATTGGCACCAACTGCCGCGAACTGATCGACAACATCGCCGACATGGCGCACTTCGGTACCGTGCACGGCGCGCCGGTCGATGAATTCATCAACATTTTCGAAGGCCACCTGGCCACCCAGATCATGCGCGCCCGCAGCGAACGCCTGTCCGGCGACAGCGTGTTGACCACCGAAGCCACCTACTTCGGCCCGGCCTATCAGATCACCGAAATGAACGGCGCCATGAATGGCCAGCCGATCCATTCGATCCTGCTCAACTGCCACGTGCCAATCGATCTGGACAGCTTCACCCTGCGCTACGGCGTGCTGGTGAAAAAAATCCCGGGGCTCAGCGAAGAGCAGAACCAGGCGATGGCCAAGGCCTACGTGGCACAGGCCCAGGCAGCCTTCTACGAAGACGTGGCCATCTGGCACAGCAAGACCCGCGTCGACAACCCGCTGCTGTGCGACGGCGACGGCCCGGTCTATCAGTTGCGCCGTTGGTACGAGCAGTTCTACACCGACGTCCAGGCGCTGTCGGCTGACGTTGCCGAACACAAGAAGTATGTCGTGCGCGCCAGCGAACGGGTCTGATATCAGCGGCTTTTCGCCCGCCCCGGGCCTGATCGGCAGCCGCCTGTCAGGCCCTGAGCCCGAGCGTTGCAAGGAGTCGATACCGGCGCTTATTCTCGGCCACCGCCAACGCTAATAATAAAAACGGTTTTTCCCTATGCAGCAGAGCCTCAGCCTCGATACGTTCAGTGATTTGATCGGCAACCTCTATCAGGGTCCCCTGGAAAACATTCCCTGGGCGACGTTCCTCAATCAGCTCAATGTGCATCTGAACAGCAAGTACGTGACCTTCATCCTGCGTCCGCCCAGCGCCCACGTGGACGGCTTGATGGTCAACACCACCGGCACTTCGACCGAGGCGACCGCGTCGTACAACAAACACTTTTTCAGCCTCGACCCCTTTGTCGACCTGCCCAACCGCCAGGTCGTGACCCTCGCCGAGTTCGTCTCCAACGACGACTGGCAGAACTCCGAGTTCTACAAGAACTTCCTTGAACCGGTGGACGTGTTCCACATCCTCGGTGCCGACATCAACACCGTCGACGGCGCCCAGTGCCGCATTCGCATCAGCCGTGGACGGGACGACAAGCCTTTCGGCAACGAAGAAAAGGTCATGCTCACGCATTTCATTCCGCATCTGGAGCGCTCGATCAAGATCCACATGCAGCTCAACCGCATCGAAGCCGAGCGCAACCTGTACGCCGGCGCGGTGAACCAGATGGCGGTCGGCACGATCATCCTCGACGAGTCCGGCAAGGTGCTGCAGACCAACCAGGTGGCCGACCGGCTGATCCAGGAAAAGGACGGCATCAAACTGGTCAACGATGGCCTGCAGGTGGGCACGGCCCGGGACACCCAGGAGTTCCGCCGCCTGGTCAAGCAGTCGCTGCTGTCGCAAAAGAGCAGCAACCCGTCGGTGGTCGAAGCCCTGCGCGTGCAGCGGCCGTCCGGCAAAGCGGACCTGGGGATCATCGTGCGCTCGGTGCCTTTGACCGACTGGAGCGAAGGCAAACAGTGCCCAACCGTGGTGATTTTCATCAGCGACCCGGAACAACAGTCCACCGCGCCGCAGGAAATCGTGCGCGCGCTGTTCGACTTCACCCCGGCGGAAACCCAGCTGGCGATGCTGCTGGCCAACGGTCTGACCCTCGACGAAGCCTCGGAAGAACTGGGCATCAGCCGCAACACCTCGCGGGCCCACCTGCGCTCGACCTTCTCCAAGACCGGCGTGACCCGCCAGACCATGCTGGTGCGCCTGATCCTGCGCAGCGTGGCGACCCTCGGCTGACCCTCGGCTGACCCTCGGCTGACCCTCATTGCCGCCCTCGTCCGCTCGGACGATGGCGGCCCCCGTTGTACAGCGCACAGTGTCCTCATCCCAAACAGGGGACTGCCCCATGCGCAACTGCCCAACCATCCTCAAGACCGAACTGCTGGCGCAAAGCGGCCACTTTCAGATCGAAGCCCTGCACCTGCAATTCAGCAACGGCCAGCAGCGGGTCTACGAACGCCTGCGCGGCACCGGTTATCGCTCGGTGATGCTGGTGGCGATGCCTGATCCAGAGCATGTGCTGCTGGTGCGCGAATACGCGGTCGGTGTGGAAAAAACCATCCTCGGCCTGCCCAAGGGTGGCGCCGAGCCCGATGAAGACTACCTGCAGGCAGCGCAGCGCGAGCTGAGCGAAGAAGTCGGCCTGCGCGCCGCACGCCTCACCGAGCTGGGCGAGCTGACCCTGGCACCGGGGCATTTGTGCCATCGCTACCGCGTGGTACTGGCCGAACAACTGAGCCCCTGCCAACTCGAAGGCGACGAACCCGAACCCCTTGAATGCCTGCGAGTCCCCCTGGCACAGATCCCCGAACTGGTGGCCCGCGGCGACCTCCACGAAGCCAGGGCCATTGCCGCGCTGTTCATGGCCATGGGCGCCCTCGCGCGAAGAACCTGACACCCATTAGTATCTGTGGGAGTGAGCCTGCTCGCGAAGAGGCCGGCACATTCAACATCCATGTCGCCTGATACACCGCCTTCGCGAGCAGGCTCGCTCCCACAGGGGATTGCAGCCAGACGCAAATCCCGAAAACGTCCAGTAACCTGTGGGAGCGGGCTTGCTCGCGAAGGGGCCGGCACATTTAACATCCATGTCGCCTGATACACCGCCTTCGCGAGCAAGCTCGCTCCCACAAGGGGCTGCGGGGTCTTCAAGCCATCAACTAGTCCATTCGGACGAAGCCGCTCGCCATCCGCCGCCCTAACCTGTCTCTACAACAATAAAACCGTGTCGAGACTCATCATGCGCAAATCCACTTGTGCTCTGTTCATCATCGTCTGTGCTGGCGCGTCCACCAGCCTGTGCCAACTGTTCAAAAACGAAGCCTATCGACCGACCACGGCGTATTTCAGCTGTGCGAGCACGGCGATCAATTGCTATCCACCGCTGGTACGTAATCTGTTGCCTTGAGCGCAAGATTTCACCGGGCATAAAAAAACCACCGAATCATCGGTGGTTTTTTCGTCGCTTCAAGGATCAGGTTGGCAATACCCCACGGGCCCGCGACAAGGTCAACGCCAGGTCTTCGATCATGTCTTCCTGTCCCCCCACAGTCCCGCGTCGACCCAGCTCCACCAGCAGCTCGCGGGCAGCAATCCCGTACTTCTGCTCGGCACGCTTGGCGAACAGCAGGAACGAGCTGTAGACCCCGGCATAACCCAACGTCAGCGCATCGCGGTCGAGGCGGATCGGCTGGTCCATCATCGGCACCACCAGGTCTTCGGCCACGTCCATGATCTTGTACAGATCCACGCCGCTATTGACCCCCATGCGCTCCAGCACCGCGACAAACACTTCCAGCGGCGTATTGCCCGCCCCTGCGCCAAGGCCCGCAACAGATCCGTCGATGCGTGCAGCACCGGCCTCGATGGCGGCCAGGGAGTTGGCGATGGCCATGCCCATGTTGTGGTGGCCGTGGAAGCCGACTTCAGTCCTGGCGTTCAGGCCGGCGCGCAGGGCACCGATCTTTTGCGTCACTTCATCGGGCAGCATGTAGCCGGCCGAGTCGGTGCAGTAGATGCAATTGGCGCCGTAGCTTTCCATCAGCCGCGCCTGCTCCAGCAGTTTCTCCGGGCTGACCATGTGCGCCATCATCAGGAAGCCGACGGTGTCCAGGCCCATTTTCGCCGACATGCCGATGTGCTGGCCGGACACGTCCGCTTCGGTGCAGTGAGTGGCGACTCGAATGGTCGAGACCCCATGCTCATGGGCCATTTTCAGGTGGTCGAGGGTGCCGATCCCCGGTAACAACAGGGCCGAAACCCTGGCTTGTTTCATCTGCGGGATCACCGCAGCGAAGTACTCTTCGTCGCTGTGGGCCGGGAAACCGTAGTTCAGCGACGCACCGCCCAGGCCATCGCCGTGGGTGATTTCGATCAGCGGCACGCCGGCCCCATCGAGACCGGTGGCCACCGAAACCATTTGTTCAATGCTGATCTGATGCTGTTTGGCGTGCATGCCGTCGCGCAGGCTCATGTCATGCAGACGGACGCTCTTACCTTGCAAATTCATACTCATCTCCACTCAACGGACAGGCAGTTGCAGGGTGCCCTTGTGGGCTTCTTCGGCGAACATCTCGGCCGTGCGCAAACCGGCGGCGGTCATGATGTCGAGGTTGCCGGCGGACTTGGGCAGGAAATCGCCGAGGCCTTCGACCTCGATGAAGATCGACACCTTGCGCCCGTCGAACACCGGCCCGTTGATCAACTTGTAGCCGGGCACATAGCGCTGCACCTCGCGAACCATGTCCAGCACCGAGGCACGGATCGCATCCTGGTTCGGCTCGTCATCGGTCAGGCAGTGGATGGTGTCGCGCATCATCAGCGGCGGCTCGGCCGGGTTGATCACGATGATCGCCTTGCCGCGCCGGGCGCCGCCGATCTTCTCCACCGCACCGGCCGTGGTGCGGGTGAATTCGTCGATGTTCTGGCGGGTGCCCGGGCCGACCGAACCGGAAGACACGGTGGCAACGATTTCGCCGTAGCTCACCGGTTGCACACGAGACACCGCCGCCACCATCGGGATGGTCGCCTGGCCACCGCAAGTGACCATGTTGACGTTCATCGCCAGGCTCGACGCGTGCTCCTTGAGGTTGACCGGTGGCACGCAGAACGGGCCGATGGCCGCTGGCGTGAGGTCGATCATGATCACCCCGAGCTCGTTGAGTTTGCGGCTGTTTTCCGCGTGCACGTAGGCCGAGGTGGCGTCGAAAGCGATGCGAATATCATCGTCGAGCACGTGCGGCAGCAAGCCATCGACACCGCCGGCGGTGGTTTTAATGCCCATTTCCCGGGCACGTTTCAGGCCTTCGGATTCAGGGTCGACACCAACCATCCATACCGGCTCGATCCATTGCGATCGACACATTTTCATCAGCAGATCGGTGCCGATATTGCCCGGGCCGATAATGGCCGCTCTGAGTTTTTTGCTCATGGGGTCAAACTCCAAAAGTCATGCGCAGAAAGACACCCGGGCACTGCCCAGGCCATCGATGGTCAGAGAAAAACAGTCACCGGCACGGGCCGGTTCCAGTGGTACCAGGGAGCCGGACAGGATGATTTCCCCGGCCTTGAACGGAATACCGAAGGCGCCCAGGGTGTTGGCCAGCCAGGCCACCGCCGTCAATGGATTGCCCTGAACCGCCGAACCCAGGCCTTCACTCAGGGGTTCACCGTTCTTGAACACACGCATGCGCAAGTTCGGCAGGTCCAGCTCGCGGGGGTCGACCTTGCTGTCGCCCAGCACGAATACACCGCAGGAGGCGTTGTCAGCGACCGTGTCCTGGATGCGGATGCGCCAGTCGTGAATCCGCGAGTCGACGATCTCGAAGCACGGCATCACGTATTCGGTGGCGTCCAGCACATCGGCTTCGGTGATGCCCGGGCCGACCAGGTCGCGCTTGAGCTTGAAGGCGATTTCGCCCTCGGCGCGGGGCTGGATCAGTTTGTTGGCGGACAGGGAAATTTGCGCATCGTCATCGAACGACATCTGCCGGGTGATGAAGCCGAAATCCGGCTGATGCACGTTGAGCATTTGCTGCACTGCCGCCGAGGTCACGCCGATCTTCTTGCCAACGATCTGGTCACCGGCCGCCACCCGACGCTCAATGGCATAGAGGGAAATGTGATAGGCGTCTTCGATGCTGATCGACGGCCAACGCTCGGTCAGCGGCGCCAGGGTGGAGCCGCTGAGCAGCGCCTGATAAAGCTCTTCGCCGAACTCACGGCGCAATTGCACGCTCATCCGCGGGCCTCCTGAAGAAACGCCAGGCACTGGCTGTTGAAAAAGTCACGGTGCTCGACCTGCACCCAATGCCCGCATTCGCTGAGCATCACGAAGCGGATTCTGGAACAGTTTTCGAGCATGGTCCGGGCACCGGAGGACGGGCAGAACTTGTCGTTCATGCCCCAGAAACCGAGGATCGGGCACTGCAACTCCCCCAGGCGCGACGTCATGTTCGGCACCTGCATGGTCGACAGCACGCACACCGGCTGCTGTTGC
Organism: Pseudomonas sp. GM33; assembly: GCF_000282295.1. Classification (NCBI taxonomy): domain Bacteria; kingdom Pseudomonadati; phylum Pseudomonadota; class Gammaproteobacteria; order Pseudomonadales; family Pseudomonadaceae; genus Pseudomonas; species Pseudomonas sp. GM33. The sequence continues at coordinate 32,896 of NZ_AKJO01000111.1, read as the reverse complement.
ACCACGGCCACCCGCTCGTTGACCGTCTCGTCGCTGATCAGGCTTTCGTCGAACAGCTGCAGCGCCAGCAGGCGACGCATGCCCGCCGCATCGTTGAGCTCACCCTTGGCGAAGGCCGCACCCATTTTCTGGATACCTTCCATCTGCAGGTAATACTGTTCCTTTTCCATCAGGCCACCGGGCGCCATCAGCACCAGCCGGCTGACCCGCTGCGGTTGGTCGAGGGCCAGTTTGATCGCGATCGCGCCGCCCAACGAGTTACCGACCAGCACACAACGCTGGATGTCGAGGGCATCGAGCAAACCGCCCAGGGCTGCGACAAAAAAATCCAGGGTGTAGAGGGTGTCGGGCTTGTCCGAGGCGCCGTAGCCCGGAAGATCCGGGACGATCACCCGGTAACCGGCCTCGGCAAACACCGGGTAGTTCTGCTTGAAGTTGCTGTGACCGCTGGCGCCCGGCCCGCTGCCATGGATAAAAATCACCGGCTCGCCGTTGCCGCCATCCTTCCCGCTTGTATCCACATAGCGCAGCTGCAAACCATCCGGCAGCGTAACGAAGTGCCCTTGCGCTGAAGCGCCCATAAGGTGTCCTCCCGGCCTGTTGTTGTAGTCGGATTATTCAGACGGGCCGGGTGCGCAACATCGTCCGACAGGACTACGCCCTTGTAGGAGCGAGCCTGCTCGCGAAAAACGCCAGGACACCGTGGGGCATCAGGTTTTACGCGTTATCGTTGACGTCCATCGTCGGAACGCCGCCCGGAGCAAGCTCGCTCCTACAGAAGGCTCTAGTCTCATCGGACGTTGGATTACAGGGCCCACAGACCTAGCATCGACGCCATTCCCGAGCGGCAAAAAGAGAATTCCCATGCTTGATCCAATGGACTTTCGCGGCAAAGTGGTACTGGTCACCGGCGGTGGCAAAGGTGTGGGTCGCGGCATCAGCCAGCGCTTTCTCGACTGTGACGCCGAGGTGGTGATCTGCGGTCGCGAAGCACCGCCATCCGTGCCGGCCAGCGGCGGGCGCGAGGCGTTGTTCGTGCCCTGCGACCTGCGGGACGTCGAACAATCCGGGCGTTTGATCGCACAGATCGTCGAGCGTTTCGGCCGCCTCGATGTGCTGGTCAACAATGCCGGCGGCTCACCGAATGCCGACGCGGCCACGGCTTCTCCCCGTTTCAGTGAAGCGATCATTCGCTTGAACCTGATCGCGCCACTGAACCTGTGCCAGCAGGCCAACCAGGCGATGCAGGCCCAAGCCGACGGCGGCGCGATCATCAACATCTGTAGTGTCAGCGCCACCCGCCCTTCCCCCGGCACCGCCGCCTATGGCGCGGCCAAGGCCGGTCTGCTGAACCTGACCACTTCGCTTGCGGTGGAATGGGCGCCGAAGGTGCGGGTCAATGCGGTCACCGCCGGGCTGATTCTCACCGAGCAGGCGGCCATGCATTATGGTGACGACGCGGGCATTGCCCGAGTGGCTGCGACCATTCCATTGCAACGCCTGGCGACCCCGGAGGACATTGGCGATACCTGCCTGTACCTGGCGTCGTCTTTGGCCCGTTATGTCAGCGGCGCGGACATTGCGGTGCATGGTGCCGGTGAGCGACCGGCGTTTCTCGATGCGGCTCAATCCCATTCATGAGACCCATTCACAAGAGGAGCTCCGACATGTCCGCGATTGCCAGTCACAGCGTGGTGCTGAACCTCACGCCACAAGCCGCCTGGACCAAACTGCGCGACCTGAGCCTCGCCCCGCACTACGTGCCAGGGCTGACCGGTTGCCGGTTTCATCCCGGTGCAACGGAAGGTGTCGGCGCCAGTCGCCGGGTGTTGCGCAAGGGCGGTCAGTACCTGGATGAAAGCGTGATGCAGTGGCAGGAAGGCACGGGGTTCGTGCTGCGGTTGCACAAGGGCGGCAGTGATTCGCCCTTTCCGTTTCGCGAGGCGAGTTTCAGTTATGCCCTGCAAGCCGAAGGCATTGCCACCCGCATCACCTTGCAAATGCACTACTGCCTGCGCGGTGGCAGGTTGGCAGAGTGGTTGCTGGCCAAGGCCTTCGACAAGGTCGTGAGGCAGATTGCCGAGAACCTCAAGGCGTACTACGAAACCGGCCGCACGCAGAATTCCGATATGGCTTTGAGCACATCCAACATTGATGTCGCCTGACATGCCGCCTTCGCGAGCAAGCCCGCTCCCGCAAGGGGATTGGGGTGTGCGCAAATACCAGGTTCACCCTAAAACCTGTGGGAGCGGGCTTGCTCGCGAAGGGGCCGGAACATCCAACATCAATGTTGCCTGACACGCCGCCATCGCGAGCAGGTTCGCTCCCACAGGGGCCACCTCAGGAACGCGCCACTTCCGAGTGAGCGGTAAAACAGGTGGCGACGATCTTCCATTGGCCGGCGATACGCTGGTAACGGTCCTGATAGAACCCACCCAGCTGCCGCGTCGCCCCGTTCTCGCCATCCAGGTTGAAATACCACAGGGCCCAACGGCCCCGGGCCTGATCCTCGTCCAGCACTTCGATTTCCGGGTTGGCGCCATGATGCAGGTCGATCACCCGCGCATGGCAGGCCAGTTCGCGGTACAGCGCGATAAAACTGTCGCGCTCACGAAAGATCCCCAACGGACCGTAATCGATCAGCACTTCACCGTCGGCAAAGCAGTCGGCAATCACCTCGACCTGCTTGAGGTCGCAGGCGTTGAAGTAGCGATGCTTGAGCTGGCGGATGTCCTCCAGCGCTTCCAGGCGGGCGATCCGCTGTTCCAGGTTCATGCTTCACCTCGCGCAGTTACGTTAACTTCACTCCAGTAGGCTTTCATCGAGCGGATCTTTCCGTCGGCATCGAACTCCATCACATCAATCACATGCAGCGAGCACGGTTGCCCGCCCCACTCCATGTCGACCCGGAACGGTATCGCCCCGCAACCGTTGAGCGTCGCGCGCACCGGGCCGGTCCGGGTTGCCGAGACCTTCATCGCCCCCAGTCCTTCACGATAAAAACGCGCGATGGCGTCGATGCCCTGCAGCGGCGCCTGGCCGACCGGGTCTTCAACGGTGGCGTCTTTGGCGTAGAGCGCGAGTATGCCTTCGATGTCGCCGGCATCCACCAGCTCCACGTAACGCGCCATGGTCGCCTGGATCTGCTGTGCGCTGATCATTCAGACCACCTCGAACAGGGCGGCGGCGCCCATGCCGCCACCGATGCACATGCTCACCACCACATAGCGCAAACCGCGACGCTGGCCTTCGATCAGCGCATGTCCAACCATCCGCGCCCCGGACATGCCGAACGGATGACCGATGGAAATCGCCCCGCCGTTGACGTTCAGGCGCTCGGCGGGAATGCCCAGGGTGTCGCGGCAGTACAGCACCTGACAGGCGAACGCTTCGTTCAACTCCCAGAGGCCGATGTGGTCCATGGTCAGGCCGTGGCGCTTGAGCAGCTTGGGAATGGCGTAGACCGGGCCGATGCCCATCTCGTCGGAGTTGCAACCGGCGACGGCCATGCCGCGATAGATCCCCAGCGGTTCCAGGCCACGCTTCTCGGCCATTTTCGCGCTCATCAACACCGAGGCCGACGCACCGTCGGACAGCTGCGAGGCATTGCCGGCGGTGATGAAACGCCCCTTGTCGCTCCACTGACCGCCCGGCCATACCGGCTCAAGTGCGTTCAGGCTCTGGAGGGTGGTGTCGATACGGTTGCACTCGTCGCGCAGCAAGGTCACGGATTCATGGCGGGTTTCGCCGGTCGCCTTGTCGACGATCATCTGGCGACTGGTCAGCGGCGCCAGCTCGCGGTCAAAGCGCCCGGCGCTCTGGGCCTGTGCGGTACGCAGCTGGCTCTGGTAGCTGTATTCGTCCTGCTCGTCGCGGGAGATGCCATAGCGCGCGGAGACGATCTCGGCGGTTTCGATCATCGGGATGTAGGCGTGCGGGTCCAGTTCGATCACCGAAGCCGACTGGTTGCGATAGAGGTTCTTGTGCTTGTTCTGCACCAGGGAAATCGACTCCAGGCCACCGGCCACGGCGATGTCGATTTCGTCGCACATGATGCCTTTGGCGGCCATGGCGATGCTCATCAGGCCCGACGAGCACTGGCGCTCGACGGCCATCCCGGCAACCGATGCCGGCAAGCCGCCGGCAATCGCGCACAGGCGTCCCAGGTTGTAGGACTGCGTGCCCTGCTGCGCCGCGGCGCCAATGATCACGTCGTCCACTTCACCCGGCTCGATGCCCGCGCGGCGCACGGCTTCGCGCACCACGTGGCCACCCAGTTGCGGCGCCTCGGTGTCATTGAACGCACCGCGAAAGGCCTTGCCGATCGGAGTACGGGCGGTCGAAACGATGACGGCTTCTTTCATGCTGGATTCCTCGGAAATTCTGCTGGTGACTCAAGCGGGGTAGTAGCGGCTGATGGTGTCGACTACGCAGCCGGGACGTTCCTCGCCGTCGATGTCGACGCTGACGCGGATGGTCGCCTGCACGCCGCCCTTCACTTCCTCGACCGCGATCAATTGCGCGCTGCCGCGTACCCGCGAACCGACGCGCACCACCGAGGGGAAGCGCACCCGCTCGCAGCCGTAGTTGACGCCCATGGCCAGGCCACGGACTTCGACGATCTGCGGCAGGAACAGGTTGACCAGTGACAGGCTCAGGTAGCCATGGGCGATGCAGGCGCCAAACGGGCCATCGGCGGCCTTGAGCGGATCGACGTGAATCCACTGGTGATCGCCAGTGGCGTCGGCGAACCGGTCGATGCGGTCCTGCTCCAGCAGCAGCCAGTCGCTGACGCCGAGCGATTGGCCAACGGCCTCGAACAGGGCCATCGGCGTGTCGAAAATACGTGGCATGGTCACGCCCTCTGGCTGGATACCGACAACACTTCGCCGGTCATGTAGGAGCTGTAGTCGCTGGCCAGGAACATCATCACGTTGGCCACTTCCCAGACTTCGGCGGCGCGGCCGAAGGCTTCGTTGGCGGCGAGTTGATCGAGCACCGCCTGAGGCGCGGATTTGCGCAGGAAATCGTGCAGGGCGATGCTCGGGCTGACCGCATTGATGCGGATGCCGTAGTCGGCGGCCTCGACCGCTGCACAGCGAGTCAGCGCCATGACGCCGGCCTTGGCCGCGGCGTAGTGCGCCTGTTCTTTCTGCGCGCGCCAGCCCAGTACCGAGGCGTTATTGACGATGACCCCGGCGCGCCGCTCCATCATTTTCGGCAGCATGGCGCGGGTCATGCGCATGGTGCCGGTGAGCGTCACATCCAGCACCCGGTTCCACTCCTCATCGCCCATCTCCACCAGCAGGCGCGAGCCGCCGAGGCCGGCGTTGTTGATCAGCACGTCGACGCCTTGCAGGTCACGTTCGGCGCAGGCAATCAGCTGCTGCACCTGGGCTTCGTCGGCGACGTTGCAGACCTGGCCGAAGACCTGTTGCAACCCGGTGGTTTCGCGAATTTTCAGCACCGCTTCGGCCAACCGGCCTTCATGGATATCGCTGATCATCAGCGCCCGGCAACCTTCCTCGGCAGCGCGCACGGCGGCGGAAAAACCGATCCCGGCACCGGCGGCGGCAGTGATCAGTACCGACTTGCCGCGCAGCAGGCCGCGACCTTCAACATATTGAGGTACAGACATGAACTCTCTCCTTTCAGGCGCGCGGACGCGGCTCTTTGGGCATGCCCAAGGCACGCTCGGCGATGATGTTGCGCTGGATTTCGTTGCTGCCGCCGTACAGGGTGTCGGCGCGGCTGAACAGGTACAGCGACTGCAAACGGGTCAGTTGGTAGGACGCCGCTTCGAGCAATTCCGCTTCGGCGCCGAGCACGTCCATCGCCAACTTGCCGAGGCTGGCGTGCCAGGTCGACCAGAACAGCTTGTAGATGGTCGCCTCCTTGCGCAGCGAACCGTCCTGGCTACCCGATAGCATGCGCAGCGAGTTGTAGCGCATGATCCGCAGCCCGCTCCAGGCTTCGGCCAGGCGCTGGCGCAGGATCGGGTCGCGGTCGGCACCGTTGGCTTTAGCAATGGCGATGATTTCGTTGAGTTCGTTCTGGAACTGCATCTGCTGGCCGAGGGTCGACACACCGCGCTCGAAACCCAGCAACGCCATGGCGATCTTCCAGCCGTCACCCGGCGCGCCGATGATATTGGCGGCGTCGGTGCGGGCATCGTCGAAGAACACTTCGTTGAACTCCGAGGTGCCGGTCAGTTGCTCGATAGGCCGCACGGTGATTTGCGCCTGAGCCATCGGCACCAGCAGGAACGACAGGCCGCGATGGCCGACGCTGCCCGGCTCGGTACGGGCGATGACAAAGCACCAGTCCGACTCGTGGGCCAGGGAGGTCCAGACCTTCTGGCCATTGATCACCCATTGGCCGCTCGCCTCATCCAGCGTGGCGCGAGTCTTGACGTTGGCCAGGTCGGAACCGGCGCCCGGCTCCGAATAGCCCTGGCACCAGAACGACGTGCCGCTGACGATTCCCGGCAAAAAGCGCTGTTGCTGTTCAACCGTGCCGAACGCGGCAATGGTCGGCCCGGCCAGCCCTTCGCCGATATGACCCATGCGACCAGGACCGCCGGCGCGGGCATATTCTTCGTGGAAAATCACTTGCCGGGTGATCGACAAGCCACGCCCGCCATGTTCCGGCGCCCAGCCGACGCAGGTCCAGCCGCCTTCGGCGAGCTTGCGCTCCCAGGCTTTGCGCTCTTCGGGAAACATGTGCTCGTCGCCCGGACCGCCGCGAAAGCGCAGGGCTTCGAATTCGCCGCAGAGGTTGGCGCTCATCCAGTCGGCCACTTCCTGGCGGAAGCGTTCGTCCTGCTCGCTGAAACTGATTTTCATGGCTGCTCTCCAAGAATGACCACGGCAATCCGCTCGCGATGCCAGGCCGGTAGCCCGAGGAAGCTCTCGCTGGCGCGGGCGCGCTTGAAGTAGAGGTGCGGGTCGTATTCCCAGGTGAAACCGACGCCGCCGTGCAACTGGATCGACTCGGACGCGCAGTGGAAATAGGTCTCGGAGCACTGCGCCTTGGCCAGCGCCGCCGCCAGCGGCAGTTCGGCGGCGACCTGCGGATCGCCCTGCGGGTCGAGAACCTCCTGGGCCACGCACGCGGCGTAGTAACTGGCCGAACGCGCGCACTCGACCTGCAGCATCATGTCGGCGGCGCGGTGTTTGAGGGCCTGGAAACTGGCAATCGGGCGCCCGAACTGTTGGCGTTCCTGCATGTAGGCCACGCTGAGGTCGAGCACCTGCTGCGCGCCGCCGGTCTGCTCGGCAGCCAGGCCGATGCAGGCCAGTTGCAGGACGCGCTCAAGGTGCGGCCAGCCATGACCGAACTCACCCAGTAGCGCGTCAGCTTCAAGGTACAGGCCCTTGAGCTGGATCCGCGCCTGGCGCCGGGTCTGGTCCATGGTCGGCAACATCTGCCGCTCGATGCCTGCGCTTGCGGCGCTCACGGCAAACAGGCTGATGCCCTTTTCGCCAGTGGTTCCGGGTTGTCGTGCGGCAATGACCAATAGGTCGGCGCCATGCCCGTCGAGCACATGCTTGAGGGTGCCATCGAGGATGAACCCGTCGCCTTCGGCCACCACCGTTGCCTGGACATCGTCGGCCGACCAGCCGTTGGCACTGCTGAACGCCAGGGTCGCCGTCACGCTGCCATCGGCGATCGACGGCAACCAGCGCTGTTTCTGTTCATCATTGGCAGCCAGCAACAGCGCGGGTGTGGCCATGCAGGCGGTGGCGAAAAATGGCGAGCACAGCAAACGCCGGCCCATCTGCTCGAGCAGGATCGTCAGCTCGACAAAGCCCAGGCCCAGGCCACCGTAGGTTTCGGGGATATGAATGGCGGGCCAGTACATTTCCTGGCACAACCGCTGCCAGAGGGCTTCGTCGAAGCCCCGTTCACTGACCATTGCCGCCCGCACGGCGGCTGAATCCGAGACATCGGCGAGGAAGCCCTCGGCCGATGCGCGGATCATTTCCTGTTCGTCGCTGAATGCAAACTCCATCGCGGCGCCTTCTGCTCGTTTGGCGGGGCGCGCATGGCGCAACACCCCTTTGAGCATGAAGTTTGGCGCCGCCCGGACGCGGCAGAATCGTTAGCCCTGCCTAGTCCGAACGGGTGATGTGCTGCGGTGACTGCTCAGCCGGGAAGCCGATCAGCGACAGTCGCCCCCCATGCGCACGAGCAGCGCTGAACGGTGCGGCTTGAGGTACGGGTTGATTTCACCGACCTGGCACGACGCCAGGTTCTGCAGTTCAGCCGCGAGAGGCTCTTGCAGGAACAGCAGCCCCGCCGGACGGGACCCGGACTGCAACTGCGCCACCGTCAGCGGCGCCACCGGCCGGCCCATGTAATAGACCAGGCGGATATCCGGCTCACCGAGGGTGTAAGCCTTCTGCCCCGGCTGGCTGTCGGCCAGCGTGGCAACCTGCTCAAGACCGCCGACCCGGTGCGACAACACCCGCGCTTCGACGAACATGTAGAACACCACGAACCCGGCCAGCATCACGTAGGGCACAACGGCCAGGACCGTGCGCCAGCGCCCCTTCAGTTCGTCGAGCAGCGCCGACCAGTGCATCGCCAGCAGCAACGCCATGGACGGATAGACCGGCAACAGGTACTTGCCATGCTTTTCGGTGAACAGGGAAAAAACCAGCAGCGGCAACAGGCTGCAGCACAGCAGCATGCCGGCCTCGCGGCGCGCGCGGATCATTGCCCAGAACTTGCGCGGCTGTACAAACACGATCAGCCAGAACGGGAAGAAATCACCGGCCAGGTACAGCAGATAGGCATACCAGGCCTCGGCGCCCTGCCCGTCGATCTTCTTCACGATGTCTTCGCTGATGATCGAGGCCCAGATGCCCCAGCCCTGGCTCACCGACACCGCCACGTACCAGGAACTGCCCAGCACCAGGGCAATCAGCCAGCCCCAACCGTCACACAGATAAGCCTTGGCCCGGGCATCGCGGTAGATCAAGGCATAGGTCAGGATCGGTGCCGTCACCCACAACAGGCAGACCGGCCCTTTGGTCAGCAGCGCGCAACCCAGCAGTACGTAGCTCAATCGACTCCACAAAGCCCGCCCCTGCAGGAAGATGAACTGCCAGGCTGCCAGCAGCGCGCCGAAGCACAGCAGGGTCAACAGCATCTCGATTTCCGAGCGCCGTGCGAACAGGCTGAAGGCACCGTTCGCGGCCAGGAACACCACGGCGAACAATCCGACCTGCCGCCCCGCCTGCCGGACGCCGTACAGATAGGTGCCAAAACAGCACAAGGCGGCAGCCAGCGCCGAAGGCAGGCGCACGCTCCACTCGGACAAGCTGCCCAGCACCGCCGTTGAAACCAGGCCGGCCCAATAGAAAAACGGCGGCTTGGAGAGATACAAGTCGCCGTTCATGTAAGGCAGCAGCCAGCTACCCGCCTCGCGCATTTCGCGCACGGTAACGGCGCGGCGGGCCTCGTTGACACTGAGGAACGGCACGCTGCCCAGTCCCCAGAAAAACAGCAACGCAACCGCGATGGCCACGAGCAACGTAATATTTCGGGTCGATAACGATCCGCGCATGACCTACTCCTTCAGGCATTTACTTTTGGCGATCAACTGCAGGTTGCGAAAGTAGACAAGGGAGCCAAAGGCCTGCCCGACGATGAACACCGGGTCCTCGCGGTAAATGGCATAAGCCAGCAACAAAGTGCTGCCGACGATGCTCAGGTACCAGAAGCTCACCGGGATCACGCTGCGCTTCTTGTACTCGCTGTACAGCCACTGCAGGACAAACCGCCCGGTAAAGGCGATCTGACCAACAAAACCGACGGCTAGCCAAAGGGCTTCGCGGGAGAGATTCATCCCTCTATCTCCTGGGCAATGGTGTTCAGCCGCGTGCGCTTGATCAGCCACCAGACACCGAACAAATCGAGAATGCCCACCAGCGCGCGGTCGAGGTTGCCGTATTTCGACACCCCGGCCGTGCGCGGCCGGTGGTTGACCGGGTGCACGATCATGCGCCCGTTGTGACGCTGGATCAGCGCCGGAATGAAGCGGTGCATGTGGTCGAAGTACGGCAGGCGCAGGAACGCCGTGCGCTCGATCAGCTTCAGGCCGCAACCGGTGTCCGGGGTGGCGTCCTTGAGCAGACGCCGGCGCAGGTTGTTGGCGAACCGCGAGGCGTAGCGTTTGCTCGCGGTGTCGCGGCGATTGACCCGGTGCCCGGCGACCAGCTGCACATCGGCCTTGCCCGGTTCGCCGCGTACCAGCGCCAGCATGCCGGGAATGTCCGCCGGGTCGTTCTGGCCGTCGCCATCGAGGGTCGCCAGCCATTGCCCGCGGGCCTCGCGGGCGGCGTGGTACAGCGACGTGCTCTGCCCCAGCGACCGCTCGTGATGGAGGATGCGCAGGGTGTTCAGGCCGCTCTGGCGGATCTGCCGCAGTTCCTGCAGGGTCGAATCGGTGCTGCCATCGTCGACGACGATGATTTCGTACGACTCATCGGCCAGCGCCACGCGGATTTCCTCAATGAGCGGCTTGAGGTTGTTCGCTTCGTTCTTGGCGGGAATCAGTACGGATACAAAAATGTCTTGGCTCATGGAGTCACTCTCGCCTTTATTGGATTTCTTTTATCAGAGGCGAATCAAGGTGTCGTACACCGGCCGACTCGATGCAGTACTCAGCTTTTCACGGCGATGACGCCAACAGTGCCCCGTCCCGTGGACACACTCGCGCGACCTCGCACACGGTGCCCGGCCGTTTGTAAAAATCGCGTCAATATTCCATGCACTTTTTGTCATCATTGCCCTGATGACACAGCGAATTCTGTTGCCATTGGCGCCTGCCCATCTAAAGTGCACCCACGCAAGTGAAAAACATGAATCGGCTAAGGATGCAGAACCATGAGCACTGAGCAAGAGACGACTTTTGACGAACCACGGCTCAACAGCACGGAAATCCGCATTCTGGGTTCGTTGATCGAGAAAAAGGCCACCAGCCCGGAAACCTATCCCCTGACCCTCAATGCGCTGGTGATCGCCTGCAACCAGAAAACCAGCCGCGAACCGGTGATGAACCTGACGCCGGGCCAGGTCGGCCAGAGCCTGCGCGCGCTCGAAGGACGCGGCTTCGCCAGGCTGGTGATGGGCAGCCGTGCCGACCGCTGGGAACACAAGGTCGACAAGGCCCTGGAACTGGTGCCGGCGCAGGTGATCCTGACCGGGCTGATGTTTCTGCGCGGCCCGCAGACCGTCAATGAACTGCTGACCCGCAGCGGCCGCATGCATGAATTCGAAGACGCCGAACAGGTCGTGCATCAACTGGAACGCCTGATTGCCAGGGGCCTGGCCGTGCTGATACCGCGTCAGGCCGGCCAGCGTGAAGACCGCTACACCCACGCCCTGGGTGATCCGGTGGATATCGAGGCAATCATGGCGGCCCGGCAGAACCCGTCCGAGCGCGGCAGCAGTGGGGTTTCGGTTGAAAGGATCGAAGAACTGGAAGCGCGGATTGCGGCGCTGGAAGAGCGGTTGGCACGGCTGGAATAGCCTGGATTTTTGCCTGGCACAAAACCTGTGGGCTGACTGACATTTGAGATTGACACAAAACCTGTGGGAGCGGGCTTGCTCGCGAAAGCGGATTGTCAGTCACGTCAATGCTGGATGTGCCGATGCTTTCGCGGGCAAGCCCGCTCCCACAGTGGATCGGTGGACCGACTGGCATTTGTGATTGACACAAAACCTGTGGGAGCGAGCTTGCTCGCGAAAGCGGATTGTCAGTCACATCAATGCTGGATGTGCCGACGCTTTCGCGGGCAAGCCCGCTCCCACAGTGGAGCTGTGGACTGACTGGCATTTGTGATTGGCACAGAACCTGTGAGAACTTACTCCCCGTCCCAGTAATCCACCCCATCGGCCTGCCGGGCCACCGCGACAAATCCCGATGCATTACCCTCGGCATCGACTTTGAAGTCATCCATCACGGCATATTTGCCGGAATCCGGGTATTCGCAGATCTCCGGCGATTGCTGGGTGCTGACGGCCAGATACCGCAACTCGCCGTTGCTGGTATTGATGATCTGATGGGCCTTTTCAGGCCCACCCGGTGGACAGGCGATCACATCACCGGCGCGGATTGGAAAACGCTCGTCTCCCAGGCGAACGTACCCTTCCCCGGCCACGACGTAGAACATTTCCTCATTGACCCGATGGCTGTGAAACGGACTGCCGCGCATGCCCGGCTCCAGCACATACAAGCGATATCCCAGCTTTTGCGCCCCGAGTTGCTGACCGACTCGGGCCAGACGCTGTTGATAGCGACCGGCGGTTTCACCGGTCGGCGCAAATCCTTCGGGCAGCGGTTCAAGCTCGACAGTGTTCAGATTGAGAATGGGCGGGTGCATGGACACCTCCTAGCTGCGGGCAAACGCCACGGCCTTCTGGAACTGCTCATCCGTCGGCCGTACACCGGTATAGAGCACAAATTGCTCCAGCGCCTGGATCGCGATCACTTCCAGCCCGGTGATGACCCGCTTGCCTTCGGCACGGGCACGCACGATAAGCGGCGTTTCCGAGGGGATCGCCACCACATCGAAGACGGTGTCTGCTTTTTCGATCACATCGCCCTCGAAGGCCAGTTGCTCGGCCTCCGGCCCTCCCGTCATGCCGATCGGGGTGACATTAACCAGCATCTGCGGGCGACGACTGCCCAACTCTGCCTGCCACTCATAGCCCAACGACTGCGCCAGAGCCTGCCCGGCGCGCTCGTTGCGGGCCACGATCAGGCCGTTCTCATAGCCGCCATCGCGCAAGGCGCTCGCCACGGCCTTGGCCATGCCGCCGCTGCCGCGCAGGGCAAAGCTCGAGTCCTTGGGCACCTGGTGTTTTTCCAGCAACTGGGCAACGGCGATGTAATCGGTGTTGTAGGCCTTGAGATGACCGTCGGTGTTGACGATGGTGTTGATCGATTGAATGGCGGCGGCAGAGGCGTCGAGTTCATCCACCAGGGCAATGCAGGCTTCCTTGAACGGCATCGACACGCCACAACCACGAATGCGCAGGGCGCGAATGCCGGCGACGGCGCCCGGCAGGTCCTGGCTGGCAAAGGCCTTGTAGTAGAAGTTCAGGCCCAGTTGTTCATACAGATGATTATGAAAACGCAGGCCAAAGTTCCCGGGGCGCCCTGAAAGGGACATGCACAGCTGGGTGTCTTTGTTGGGGTTCATCTGCATGGCAAAGCTCCTTCAAATGCACTTTTCGGATAGACGGGATTAGCCGTCCATCTGGATCTGATCGATCATGAAAGCCTGGACGCACGGGCTTGACCAGGTCGGTAAGAAAGTCGGTACAGACCTTACACAAAATTTACCTGGCGACCGTGCTGTTTTTCGAAAAAAAGCTGTCTTAGAAGTATCCCCGCGACAATCCCTGGGTCTATTGCAGACACAGGCGCCGGGCTGAAGAAACGAGGAACTATCATGATCCGTAAAATCCCCACAGTAGCCTTGCTGATCGGCGCCCTCGCTATCGCGGGACAGGCGCAAGCCCATGGTGGTGGTAATTACTGGCAGGGTCCGGCGGTGTTTGGCGCGATCGTCGGTACTGCCATCGTAGGTTCGGCTCTGATCAACGCCAACCGTCCGGTCTATGTCGCGCCGCAACCGGTCTACGCCCCACCGCCTCCGGTTTATTACGCGCCACCGCCCCCGGTTTACTACCAGCCGGCCCCGGTCTACGTGCAGCAACCGATCTACTACCGCCCGGCCCCGGTTTACTACGGGCCACCCCGTGGCTACTACGGCCCGCCACGTGGCTACTACGGCCCTCACTACGGCCGCTGGTAACGAACTCATCAAGCCCCGCTGAAACAGCGGGGCTTTTTTTGGGGCGTTCGCTGGTTTTGACTCGGACGCGGCCTCTTGTAGGAGCTGGCCTGCCAGCGATGGTCGTTAACGATAACGCGGGTGAACTGGATATACGCGGCGCGCTGGAGTCCATCGCCAGCAGGCTGGCTCCTACAGGTATTGCGTTATCGGTGTTTCCCGGGATTGTGTGAAGATCCTTTTTTATGCCCATTGGTCGGTGCAGGTCTGGATAAATCTCGCCAAGGTCGCTATCGGGACAATGCGTGCGGCAGAAACGGGCAAGATGGACTCGACCGGTTTTCTGCCGTGTGGCGAAAAACGGTCATATTTTTGTCATGACAGGTCCGCAAGCTCGGTGCTGTCCGTCGAAAACAGGTTGATAACAACAAGGACGACCACATGCCAACGCAAAACCCGCACCGCATCGTCGGTCTGTGCACCTCCAGCAAGGTGTACAACGCACTGACCGAACTCAAGCACCTGGAAGGTCATCGCAGCGCCAAGTTTCTCTCGCTGCTGACGCAAAACCTGGTGCGCAAGGGCCTGCTCAACGAGCAGGAAGTGGTAAATATGCTCGATCAGGTGGTCAACTGAGCGACCAACGGTCATTTGCCCCCGCTGGCATCAATGACCACTATCGAAAGCGTTGATTACTCCTCGAGGCACCCGGACCTTAAAGTAGCTCCACAGATTGATGGAGGTACTTTTCATGTCCCAGGTTCAGATCATGTCCGTTATCGGCAGCGCCGTCCCCGCACAGCTCAGAGAGTTGGGCATGCTCGCCTGCTGGTATCTGGTGCAGGACGGTGTGCAGATCAGCGGCCCGCTGACTTCGCTGCCCGCCGCCCGTGAGCTGTCGCAACGCATCGGCACCGGCCAGTCCGGCAGGTTCAGCGCCTAGGGCAGCTGCACCCGCGGTTTGGTTTCGATGAAAATGTCCCAGCTGGCCATGAACAGGGCCGCGATCAACGGGCCGATGACAAAGCCGTTGAGCCCGAAAATCGCCAGGCCGCCGAGGGTCGAGATCAGGATCATGTAATCCGGCATCCGGGTGTCCTTGCCCACCAGAATCGGTCGAAGCACGTTATCCACCAGGCCGATCACGAAGATCCCGAACAGACCCAGCACTACGCCCTGCCAGATCGCCCCGGTGAGCAGGAAAAACGCGGCCACCGGCACCCAGACAATCCCCGCCCCCACCGCCGGCAACAGCGACAGAAACGCCATCAACACCGCCCAGAGCAATACGCTGGGAATGTCCAGGAACCAGAAAATCAGACCACCCAGCGCGCCCTGTGTGATCGCCACCAGCAGGTTGCCCTTCACAGTAGCCCGTACCACGCGATTGAACTTGAGCTGCAAACGACGTTTCTGCTGTTCCTCCAACGGCACCGCCGCACGCACCTTGCGCGCCAGTTCCGCGCCGTCGCGCAGGAAGAAGAACAGCAGGTACAGCATGATGAAGAAACTGACGATGAACTCGAACGTGCCCTGGCCAAAAATGAAGGCCTGGGCGGCCAGTTCCTGCCCGCCGGTCATCGCACTCTTGACGATTTTTTCTCGCAAACCGTTCAGCTCGCCCATGCCGAAGCGGTCCAGCAGGTGCTGGAAATACGGCGGCAGGATGTGCTTGAACTGCGCCACGTACCCGGCGATGTCCAGTTCGCCGCTCTCGATGTTCTTGTAGAGCGCGGCCCCCTCCTGGATCAGGAGGATGCTGAGGACTATCACTGGCAGGATCGCGATCAACAGGCAGATGCTCAGCGTGAGCAGTGACGTGAGGTTGCGCTCCCAGCCGAACTTCAGCTGCAGCCGCCGTTGCAGCGGTGCAAAGAGGATGCCGAGGATTACCGCCCAGAATACAGCGCCGTAGAACGGCAGCAGGATCCAGATGAAGGCGATGCTCACCAGGGCCAGAAGGATCGTCAGCGATCTGTCTTTCAGGGTTTCTTCGTTCATATCCGATCCATGCCCGCCGGGACGCAACACTTGGGCCCTGATGTTTAGTCCGCTACGGCTCGCGCGAGTGCCATCTCTTTGTTGACCAGACATGGATCCAGGTCAATAAACGCTCCGTGCCGAGCGTTTATCCTGCGCGGCTTTTGCGACCGACACCGCCATGAACCTCACCGCGCCAGAACTGCTCGCCCCCGCCGGCACCCTGAAAAACATGCGTTATGCCTTCGCCTATGGCGCCGATGCCGTGTACGCCGGCCAGCCGCGCTACAGCCTGCGGGTGCGCAACAACGAATTCGACCACGCCAATCTCGCCCTTGGCATTCGCGAGGCCCAGGCACAGGGCAAGCGCTTCTACGTGGTGGTGAACATCGCGCCGCACAACGCCAAGCTCAAGACCTTCCTCAAAGACCTTGAACCGGTGATCGCCATGGCCCCCGATGCGCTGATCATGTCCGACCCTGGCCTGATCATGCTGGTGCGCCGGCACTACCCACAGATGCCGGTCCACCTTTCGGTGCAGGCCAATACGGTGAACTGGGCAAGCGTCGAGTTCTGGCAGCAGCAAGGCTTGAGCCGGATCATCCTGTCGCGGGAGCTGTCGCTGGAAGAGATCGCCGAGATCCGCGGGCAAGTGCCTGCCATGGAACTGGAAGTGTTCGTGCATGGCGCGTTGTGCATGGCCTATTCCGGGCGCTGCCTGCTGTCGGGGTACATGAACAGGCGCGACGCCAATCAGGGCTCCTGCACCAACGCCTGTCGCTGGAAATACACGGCGCAGCCGGCCACGGAAAACCAACTGGGCGAGATCGTGCAGACATTCGATCCCGAACCGACCCTGGGCATCGGCGCACCCACCGATCAGGTGTTCCTGTTGCAGGAAGCCAATCGTCCCGGCGAACAGATGCCCGCCTTCGAAGACGAACACGGCACGTACATCATGAACGCCAAGGATCTGCGTGCCGTGCAGCACGTCGAACGCCTGACGCAGATGGGCGTGCATTCGCTGAAAATCGAAGGCCGGACCAAATCGCACTTTTATTGCGCGCGCACCACCCAGGTTTATCGCCGGGCCATCGACGACGCGGTGGCGGGCCGGGCCTTCGACCGCGGCCTGATGAGCGACCTGGAATCCCTCGCCCAGCGCGGCTACACCGAAGGTTTTCTGCGTCGGCATGTGCATGACGAATACCAGAACTACCAGAACGGCAGCTCGGTGTCGGAACGGCAACAGTTTGTCGGTGAGCTGACCGGGCAGCGCCGGGATCGCCTGGCCGAGGTCAAGGTGAAAAACCGCTTCGGCGTGGGCGACCACATGGAGCTGATGACGCCCAAAGGCAACTTCCACTTCGATCTGCATCAGCTGCAGAACGCCAAGGGCGAAGCGATCGACGTTGCACCGGGGGATGGGCATAGGGTGTATTTACCGATACCGGATGCGGTGGATCTGCAGTTTGGGTTGTTGATGCGGGACGTAGGTGTGAACTGACCTTCAAATACACACAAAACCCTGTGGGAGCGAGCTTGCTCGCGATAGCGGTGTATCAGTCAATATTGTTAGCGACTGACACTCCGTCATCGCGAGCAAGCTCGCTCCCACAGGCTCTCCCACAGGTACTGCGTCAGGCAAATTCCTCGCGGAGCATCGCCACGAACGCCTCACGCGCCGGGTGCACCCCGGCGTTTTCGTGCCAGTAGAACAGGCTCTCGATGGCCGTCAGTTCGGGAAACTCAAACGCCACGCACCCCGCGCCCTTGGCGTATTGATCGAAAACCCCTTTAGTCACCAGCGCCACACCGGCCCCGGCGCTGACGCAACCGACAATCGCGCCATAGCTGGCCAGGCTGACAATCGGCAGCGCCAACCCATTTCGCAATAGCCAATGCTCCATCGCCGCCCGGTAAGGACAGCCCTGAGGCCAAAGGAACATCGTCTTGTCATGCAGGTCCGTCACGCTGCGCAACGGCCCCAGGGATGTCGAGGCGATCAGCAGCAACTCTTCGCGGTACATCGGCGTGCGCTTGAGGTGCGAACGCTCGACGTCGACCGCGACGATGGCGCCATCAAGCTTGTGATTGAGCGTGTCATCGAGCAACTGCCCCCAGGTGCCGGTGGTCAGCTCCAGCGCCACCTGCGGGAAACGCTTGTGGAATTTCGCCAGCAGGCGCGGCAACCGCCCGGTGGCCGACGACTCGATGGCGCCGATGCGCAACGGCCCTGAGGGTTCGGCCGAAGGGTCGACCGCCCGCTTGGCCTCGGCGGTCAGGGCGAGAATTTTCGAGGCGTAGGCCAGGAAGGTCTGCCCCGACGGGCTGATGCGCAGCCCTCGGCCTTCGCGCAGGAACAGCGCAACACCCAGCTCAGCCTCGAGGGCCTTGATCCGTGCCGTGATGTTGGACGGCACGCAATGTAGCAATTCAGCCGCGCGGGCAATGCTGCCGACGTCGGCCACGGTCTTGAACATGCGAATCTGTGCCAGCTCCATACATCACCTATAGTGAACGATTAGCGCAGTATAAGTCAGTTGTGGCGAACGATTGGCTTTCTGATACTCCGTGCATCAGCCCACAGGTGCACGACCATGACGCCGCTCACACCCTCCCTCGTTTCACCCTGGAAAATCATTCTGGCCATGGCGTTTGTCGTGGCGTGCTGGGGCTACTCCCCGACCGGCATTCATATCGGCTTGCAGGCCTACGACCCCGTGCACCTGGCCCTGCTGCGCTTCCTGCTGGCCTCCGTGTTCATGGCCGTGGTCGCGGTCTTCAAAGGCATTCGCCTGCCCAGCCTGCGAGACTTGCCGCTGATGTTCGGCCTGGGTTTCTTTGCCGTGAGCCTGCATCACGTGGCGATCAACTTCGGCCAGCAGGGAGTCAGCGCTGGCGCTTCGAGCGTCCTGGCCCAGACCACGCCGCTGTTCAGCACATTGATAGCGCGCTTCGTGTTCAAGGATCAGGTGAGCCTGTGGCGCTGGGGTTGTGTGCTGCTCGGGTTGTTTGGCGTGGTGATCGTGGTGGCGGGCGATCATGGCCTGGGCAGCATTGACGCCCACGGCTTGCTGATCCTGCTGGCGGCGGTGTCCTGGAGCCTCTACTTTGCCCTGCAAAAACATCACACCGGGCGTTACGACGGGCTGACGCTGGTGTGCTACACGGTGTGGTCCGGTACGGGGCTGCTGTTGATTTTTCTGCCCGGCCTGGTGGATCAAGTCGCCCTGGCGCCGATGCGCGTGCAGTGGGCGGTGATTGCCCTGGGGATATTCCCCAGTGCACTGGCGTACCTGGCCTGGGCCTATGTGCTGGCGCATGTCGATTTGAGCCGGGCGACCATGACGCTGTATTTGACGCCGCCGACGGCGATGGTGATGGCGTCCTATGCGCTCGGCGAACGGCCGACGTTAATGATCGTGGTCGGCGGGCTGGTGGTGTTGGCAAGTGTGCTGGCGTTGAATCTTGAGCGGCGGGCTGTGGTTGTTCAGGCTGTCAGGGTCTGATTCAGGTTTTTCGCTGTCAGGTCTGGCGCTATCGCGAGCAAGCTCGCTCCCACAGGTTTTTATGGATGCCGCGGTTCCTGAGCACGACCCAGAACCTGTGGGAGCGTGGCTTGCCCGCGATGAACGATAACGCGGTGTCACTGACTATCAGCTAGCCGAAAACCGGTCACGACTGTTGGTCAGGTGCAACCACATCGCCGCCCGCGCCGCGTCCGGGTCCTGGCGCTTGATGGCATTGAGGATCGCCTCGTGCTCAAGATTGGCCAGCTCGCCGAGCTTGCTCAAGTCCACCGCCCCCCGCTCGGCCGCATTGACCCGGGTGCGCGGGATCATGGCGCTGCCCAGGTGCTGCATGATTTCGGTGAAGCAGACGTTGCCGGTGGCTTCGGCGATCAGCAGATGAAAACGCCGGTCCGCTTCGACACAGCTGTCGTTGTTGGCCAGCAGGCTTTGATAGTCGTCCAGCGCTTCACGCATCTGCGCCAGTTGCAGATCGGTGCGGCGAGTTGCTGCCAGCGCCGCCGCCTGGGTTTCCAGGCCCATGCGCAACTCCAGAATGCTGCGCACCCCCAACGCCGTGTCGACATTCAGCCGCAGCCCCTGCTCCGGTGCGCGCTCGATCACGAACGTGCCAATGCCATGCCGGGTTTCCACCAGCCCCGAGGCCTGCAACTTCGAGATCGCCTCGCGCACCACCGTGCGACTGACCCCGTGCTCCTGAACGATGGTGTTTTCCGACGGCAGCTTGTCGCCGGGCAACATCTGGCCGAGCAGGATGCGCTGGGTCAGTTTCTCCACCAGGTCATGGGCCAGGTTGTGGCTGCGCTTGCGGGCGGGGGCTTCGAGGTCTTCTTGCATGAAGGTGTCCGGAAATCAGGGCTATCGAATCGTAGCACCGCGCCGGGCGGGAATCCTGAAAAATCTCGCTCAACTTGTATGACAACACTCAACAACTGGCCCATATTCATTCGTTTTAAAGGCCGCCAGTCACCGCCGTCAAAATAAAAAATCTCTAAAACAGCACCATTTCATTGGCCAAAGGCGGTTGCAAGATCAAAAAACCTAGTTGTATGATGTCTATCAACAACGCAACACCCAGCCTCACCCCGCATAAAAATAACGAGTGGGAGAAAACGCAGTGAATACATCCGTCTCCGGGATGCACGACGACGCCAATTCAGCGCTGAAGTCCGCCATCGCCAAAGTCAAACGTCACGTCTTGCCGCTGTTCGTCATCATGTTCATCGTCAATTACATTGATCGAGTGAACATCGGTTTCGTCCGTGCCCACATGGAACACGACCTGGGCATTGGCGCTGCCGCCTACGGCCTCGGCGCCGGTCTGTTCTTCATCGGTTATGCGCTGTTCGAAGTGCCCTCCAACATCCTTCTGCAAAAAGTCGGCGCTCGCATCTGGCTGACACGGATCATGTTGACCTGGGGCCTGGTCGCCGCAGGCATGGCGTTCATCCAGAACGAAACCCACTTCTACATCCTGCGTTTTCTGCTGGGCGTGGCCGAGGCCGGGTTCTTCCCCGGGGTGATCTACTACTTTACCCGCTGGTTGCCTGGCGTGGAGCGCGGCAAGGCGATTGCCATCTTCCTCAGTGGCTCGGCGATTGCCTCGCTGATCTCCGGCCCCCTGTCCGGTTTGCTGCTGCAAATCAGCGGACTCGGCATGCATGGCTGGCAATGGATGTACTTCATCGAAGGCATGTTCTCGGTGGGTCTGTGTGTCTTTGTCTGGTTCTGGCTCGATTCCAAACCCCACGATGCCAAATGGCTGAGCCGCGACGAGCAGGACGCACTGGTCAAGGCCATCGACGACGAACAACTGGCCCGCGAAGCCGCCACACCGATCAAGCCGTCACTGGGCAAACTGCTCAAGGATCGCCAGATCATCCTGTTCTGCGTGATCTACTTCTTCATCCAGCTGACCATCTACGCCGCGACCTTCTGGCTGCCGAGCATCATCAAGAAGATGGGCGACCTCAGCGACTTCCAGGTCGGAATGTTCAACTCGATCCCGTGGCTGCTGTCGATAGTCGGCATGTATGCCTTCGCCTCGTTGTCGGCCAAGTGGAAGCATCAGCAAGCCTGGGTCGCCGCGGCCCTGCTGATCGCCGCTGCCGGGATGTTCATGTCCACCACCGGTGGGCCGGTCTTCGCCTTCGTCGCGATTTGCTTCGCGGCGCTGGGTTTCAAATCGGCCTCGTCGCTGTTCTGGCCGATTCCCCAGGCTTACCTGGACGCACGCATCGCCGCCGGTGTCATCGCGCTGATCAACTCGGTGGGCAACCTCGGCGGTTTCGTCGCGCCGACCACCTTCGGTCTGCTGGAGGAACGCACCGGCTCCATCCAGGGCGGACTCTACGGCTTGGCCGCGACCTCGATCATCGCCGCGATCATTGTCTTTGCCGCACGCAACAAACCCAAGGTCGCCCCCGTCACCGCACCGGGCAAACCAGCGCCCCACCACGCCTGAATCATTGGTTTAAAAGGATAACGACATGACCGCACACGACATCGCCAAAGCCCCGATCATCACCAGCATGCAGGTTGTTCCGGTGGCCGGCCACGACGGCATGCTGCTCAACCTCAGCGGCGCCCACGGCCCGTTTTTCACCCGCAATATCGTGATCCTCAAGGACAACGCCGGCCACACCGGCGTCGGCGAAGTGCCAGGTGGCGAGCGCATTCGCCAGACCCTGGAAGACGCACGCAGCCTGGTGGTCGGCAGCCCGATCGGCACTTACCAGAAGATTCTCAACCAGGTACGCCAGGCCTTCGCCGACCGCGATGCCGGCGGTCGAGGATTGCAGACCTTCGACCTGCGCATCACCATCCACGCCGTCACCGGCCTGGAAGCTGCGCTGCTCGATCTGCTCGGCCAGCACCTGGACGTGCCGGTCGCCGCCCTGCTCGGCGAAGGCCAGCAGCGCGATGAAGTGAAGATGCTTGGCTATCTGTTTTATGTCGGTGATCGCAACGAAACAGACCTCGCCTACCGCAGCGAGCCAGACGCCGACAACGACTGGTTCCGCGTACGTCACGAAAAAGCCATGACCGCCGAAGCGGTGGTCCGCCTGGCCGAGGCGGCGCACGCGCGTTATGGCTTCAAGGACTTCAAGCTCAAGGGCGGCGTGCTCAGCGGCGACGCCGAAATCGAAGCGGTCACGGCCCTCGCCGAACGCTTCCCCGATGCGCGCATCACCCTTGACCCCAATGGTGCCTGGTCACTGAAGGAAGCCATCCGTCTGTGCCGCGATCAGCACCGCGTGCTCGCCTACGCCGAAGATCCGTGCGGGGCGGAAAACGGTTACTCGGGACGCGAAGTCATGGCTGAATTCCGCCGGGCCACGGGGCTGAAAACCGCAACCAACATGATCGCCACCGACTGGCGGGAGATGGGCCACGCGATCCAGTTGCAGTCGGTCGACATTCCCCTGGCCGATCCGCACTTCTGGACCATGCAGGGTTCGGTGCGCGTGGCGCAGATGTGCCACGAATGGGGCCTGACCTGGGGTTCACACTCCAACAACCACTTCGACATTTCCCTGGCAATGTTCACCCATGTCGCGGCAGCCGCGCCGGGCGAGATCACTGCCATCGACACCCACTGGATCTGGCAGGACGGCCAGCGCCTGACCAAGGCCCCGCTGCAAATCGTCGGCGGCTGCGTGCAGGTGCCGCAGAAACCGGGGCTGGGGGTCGAGCTGGACATGGATCAGGTCGCCAAAGCTCATGAACTGTACAAAGGCATGGGCCTGGGGGCGCGGGATGACAGCGTGGCCATGCAGTTCCTGATTCCCGGCTGGAAGTTCGATAACAAGCGGCCGTGCCTGGTGCGTTGAAACGCCAAGTGAGTTGAATCAAGGGTTGCGCGTGGCCGCCTGCTGGCGGCCGGTTTAAAAAGCGCTCGGAGCATAGCGCTTAACCCCCTAAAATGGCGCGCAACTGAATCAACGAAGGATTAAACCAACATGGACAGGCTGAAAACCATCGCCGCCGGCATGGCGATATTTGCCGCAGGCCAGTGCGTGGCACAGGATCAAATCGAGACGCTGGTGAACGCCGCCGTACAACCGGTGATGCAGGCCGAGGGTATCCACGGCATGGCCGTGGCGGTCACCGTCAACGGCCAAGCGCACTACTTCAACTATGGCGTCGCCTCGACGGAAACCGGCAGCCCCGTCACAAAAGACACCCTGTTCGAAATCGGCTCGGTCAGCAAAACCTTCACCGCCACCCTCGCCGCCTACGCCCAGGATACGGGCAAGTTGTCACTGTCGGACAAGGCCAGCCAGATTCTTCCGGCCTTGCGCGGCAGCGCTTTCGACAACATCAGCGTGCTGCAACTGGGCACCTATAGCGCCGGCGGCCTGCCGCTGCAATTTCCTGCCGAATCTGATTCGGCCGACAAAATGCTCGGCTACTACAAACAATGGAAACCGCTCTACGCCCCCGGCAGCCACCGACTGTATTCGAACCCCAGCCTTGGCCTGTTCGGCTACCTCGCCGCCCACAGCATGGGCCAGCCGTTTGATGACCTGATGGAGAAAACCCTGCTGCCGAAACTGGGCCTCAAGCACACCTATGTGCATGTACCACAGGACCAGATGGCGCTGTACGCCCAGGGCTACAACAAGGACGGCAAGCCGGTGCGAGTCACTCCGGGGGCGCTGGATTCCGAGGCGTACGGGGTGAAAACCAGCGCCTCTGACTTGCTGGCCTACGTCGACGCCAACATGAAGCCGGCGCATCTGGACAAGCCCTTGCAGCAAGCCATCGCCTTGACCCATAGCGCCTACTACAGCGTTGGCGACATGACCCAGGGCCTGGGCTGGGAGATGTATCGCTACCCGATCACACTGGATCGCTTGCTGGACGGCAACTCCACGCCGATGGCCATGCAGGCCCATGAAGTCCAGTGGCTGAACCCGCCGCAAGCGCAGCCACAGAACGTACTGATCAACAAGACAGGTTCAACCGGTGGCTTTGGCGCTTACGTGGCGTACGTGCCATCGAAGGAGATCGGCATTGTGATGCTGGCCAACAAAAACTTCCCGAATGCGCAGCGGGTCAGAATTGCGCATCAGATTTTGAGTGCGCTTGGCCAATAGGTCTGGTTCGCGCTCCCAGAGAAAAAACTGGAGGTTGATACTGATCAGTTAACACACGAAACCTGTGGGAGCGAGCTTGCTCGCGATGGCGTCGTAACAGCCAATATAAATGTTGAATGTCAGACCCCCATCGCGAGCAAGCTCGCTCCCACAAGTTAATTGCTTACCACCAGGATTCAGGGCCGAATCAATCATCCGGCATTTCCGGTGGTTTGGCGGGCTTGGCCGGTTTGCTGTTTTTCCCGGGCTTGGCGCCTTTGGCCGCCGGCTCGGCTTCAGCGACGGGAGCGGCCACTGTCGCGGTAAATTCTTTCTCGGCCGCCGGCAGTTGATCGACTGCGCTGAAGATCTCGTCCAGCTTGATGGTGTCCGATTGTTCCAGTTTCTTTTCGCCGTCCTTGCCGACCAGAATCACCTTGGTCTTGGCGCCGGCACCCAGCTTGAGCGAGCGGATCAGCGCCGCCGTGTCCTGGGGGCCGAGGTCTTTGCCGTCGCGCTGGCCCATCAGGTTGAGCACGGTGTAGAGCACCATGTTGCGGTCGGTGAAACCCTTGCGATTGGCCGGTTCATCCAGCGACTTTTTCAGGCTGACCCAGGTCGGATCCACAGTGCTTGGAGCGATGACAATCAGTGGTCGTGCCCTGCCCTTGTCCATGTCCAGCGGTGAGTCGCCATCGGCGGCGAACGAGGTGCCGGCAATCGCCAGCAAGATAGCCATGGTCAGTGACCTGATGAGCATGCGCATCTCCTTTTTGATATCCACGCTCTAATGATTGCGCATCGCGGCGATTGTTCCGGGTGACGTACCGCAAATTTTTTCGCCTTGTCCCAAGCTTAGGTCAGGGCAGTCATTGCGCAACAACTCGGGGTCATCTCGGGACTTACAAAGTTCAAGGCAGATCAAGGATCAAGCGGGTCGCAAGGGGTGCCCGGACAGGCACCGACTGGGCATTGCACCCGCGAAGGAGGTTGGCGTAACGAATTGAATCAGAACGCCAGTTTGTAGCCGATCAGCAACAGCATGGTCGCCAGGCAAGGACGCAGCAGTTCGTCGGAGATGCGCCCGGTCAGGTGGCTGCCCAGGTAAATCCCCGGCAACGAACCCACCAGCAAGTAACCCAGGACGTGCCAGTCCATGTTGCCCATGCTTGCATGGCCGAGGCCGGCGACCAGGGTCAGCGGTACGGCGTGGGCGATTTCAGTGCCGACCAGGCGGCGGGTCGGCAGCATCGGATAGAGAATGAACAGGGCCACGGTGCCCAGTGCACCGGCGCCGATGGACGTCAGCGCGACCATGGTGCCGAGGACCAGGCCAGTGATGACCGTCAGGACATTGAGGCGCGAGCCGCTGGGGTTGTAGTGGCCGCCAGCACGTTTGTGGGCGAAATCCAGCAGACGCTTCTTGAACAGGATCGCCAGTGCCGTGGCGAACAACACAAAGCCGAGAGCCTGCTTGATGATCGCGTTCATCGCATCGGGGCTGGAGTGCAGGCTGCTCAGGAACCACAACGTCAGTGCCACCGCCGGCACGCTGCCAAGGGTCAGCCAACCGGTAATCGCCCAGTCGATGTTGTTGTTCTTTCGGTGAACCAGTACGCCGCTGGACTTGGTGATCGCCGCGTAGAGCAAATCGGTACCGACCGCCGTCGCCGGGTTGATACCGAACCACAGCAGGATCGGGGTCATGAGCGACCCGCCACCGACGCCAGTCATGCCGACAATAAAGCCAACCACCAACCCGGCCACGACCAACCCGATGTTCACTAAATCCATTGATACGTCCACAAAGATCGCAGGGGAAATCTGGCCCGCAGCATAGCGATTTTTCTTATAACCAGTTATATCGATGCGATCTATCTTTATTCCGGAACCACCACCTCCCTGTGGGAGCGGGCTTGCTCGCGAAGGCGTAGTGTCAGGCAACATTAATATTGACTGACCCACCGCCTTCGCGAGCAAGCCCGCTCCCACAGGACTCACTGCACCGGCAGAAAATTCAGAAACAGCAGGCTCTGGGCATAGTTCAGACCGATGCGCCGGTAGCGCTCGTCGAGCATCTGGGTCAGCAGGTCCAGGCGGGCGACGATCTTGCCGAACTCGACGGCAAAGCTCAGGTTGCTGCCCTCCTCCGAGATTTCGTTGGAAAACAGCAGGGGTTGGCCTTGCTTGTCTTGTCTCTGGCTGAGGATCCAGGTGGCAATCTCGATGTTGCGTGCGGCATTGCTGACGAATACCGGGTTGATCGTATCGGTCATGTAGAACTCGGTGCGATTGCCATGGGCGGTCACCAGCATGCTGCCGATGGCATAGATGAACGCCCCGACCCGATCGCCGAGAAATTCCGGGCTCATGGCAAAACGCAGGGCCGCCAAATCCTTTTTGCTGCCCAGGGTCGGTAATGGCTGCTGCTGTTCAATGGCCATGCGTACTTGCTTGCCGGCCGTACGGGCATCGAGGAAACCGGACTTTTTCAGCTCATCGGGATTGCGCAGGTAGAGCTTGCCCATGAGCAGGTAAAGGCTGTCGAGGTTGTCGCGCATGGTCAGGGTGGCCATTCGGTCGACACTGGTCTGCAGGAACTCCTGGGGTTGGCCTTCGCGCATCTGGGTGAAGATGTCGCCGCCCTGCTGCGGGCTGCAACCGGTGACGAAGAACATCGACAGACCTGCCAGCAGCAGGCAATGACGGCGAATTTTTGTGCTGTTCGCGGGTGAAACTCGAGCCATGGGTTCTTGAACTTGGGCATGGGCCGACGGTGGGGATCGCCGCAGGCTGCCATGGATAGAGCCGGACATTTCGAAAAAGTGCAGTATCGGGCGACACCAATCGATCACTGGCAGGGGAATGTTCATAGAAAAAACGGATCAGAACATCATGAAACGGTACACACTCCCTGTAGGAGCTGCCGCAGGCTGCGATCTTTTGACTTTGATTGTTCAAGATCAAAAGATCGCAGCCTGCGGCAGCTCCTACAACACCGTATACACACAGGAGGTTTGCATGCGCACGCTTCAATTGGCTGGCGCCCAGGTGCCCGTCATTGGCCAGGGCACCTGGCAGATGGGCGAGGACCGCTCTCGGCACAGGGAAGAAGTCGCGGCACTGCGCCTGGGCATCGAACTGGGCATGACCCTGATCGACACCGCTGAAATGTACGCCGAAGGCGGCGCCGAGGAAGTGGTCCGCGAAGCCATCGCCGGCCAGCGCGAGAGCGTCTTCGTGGTCAGCAAGGTGTACCCGCACAACGCCAGCCGCCATGGCATCCCCCAGGCGTGCGAGCGCAGCCTACGCAGGCTCGGTACCGATTACATCGATCTGTATCTGCTGCATTGGCGCGGCCAGTATCCGCTGCAGGAAACCGTCGACGCCTTCGAGCGCCTGCGCGAAGCCGGCAAAATAGGGCGTTGGGGCGTGTCCAATTTCGACCTCGACGACCTGCTGGAACTGGACGCCCCGGCCTGCGCCACCAATCAGGT
Source organism: Pseudomonas sp. GM33 (assembly GCF_000282295.1). Classification (NCBI taxonomy): domain Bacteria; kingdom Pseudomonadati; phylum Pseudomonadota; class Gammaproteobacteria; order Pseudomonadales; family Pseudomonadaceae; genus Pseudomonas; species Pseudomonas sp. GM33. Next base: position 4,991 of record NZ_AKJO01000111.1, on the reverse strand, counting down.
GCTCTACAATCTGGAGCAGCGCGGCATAGAATTTGACTTGTTACCCTGGAGCCAACAGCAACGGCTGCCGGTCATGGCTTACTGCCCGATCGGTCAGGGTGGAAAAATGCTCGCCAATGCCACGCTCAAGCAGGTGGCCGCCCGGCACGGCGTGACGCCAGCACAGGTGGCGCTGGCATGGATAATGCGCCAGGACGGCATGATCGCCATCCCCAAAGCGGTCCGGCCCGAACATGTGCGACTCAATGCCCAAGCCGCCACGCTGCAACTTGAACCCGGGGATCTGGAGGCGCTGGACCACGCGTTTCATGCGCCACAACGCAAACAGCGGCTGGCCATGGTCTGAGCCAACGCAGTCAGAGAGCTTCGCCATGAGAAGCACCGACCACCTGGACCCGTTCAATCTGCAACGCTTTCTCCAGGCTCAGGACCCGGTATTCGACCGGGTTCAAGACGAGCTGAACAACGGACACAAGCGCAGCCACTGGATGTGGTTCATTTTTCCGCAGTTTGCCGGGCTCGGCGGCAGCGAGATGTCGCGCCGCTTTGCCATTCGCTCGCGAGAGGAGGCCCTGGCCTACCTTGAGCATCCGTTGCTCGGCGCCCGCCTGCGCACCTGCACCCAGGAAGTGCTGAACGTCCGAGAGCGCTCGGTGGCCGGGATTTTCGGTCATCCCGACGACCTGAAATTTCATTCCTCGATGACCCTGTTCGCCCAGGTCGATGCCGCCGACAGCCTTTTCCAGCAAGCCTTGAACCAGTACTTCCACGGCATCCTGGATGACTGGACCTTGTCGCTGATGGACTCAAAACAGGCCCAACTGCCCCCCAATCAGGGTTGAGAAGTCGTCGTCGACAAACGGCAGTATCGCGTCCGCCACCGGTTGCAGTTGCCGGGTGATGTAGTGGTCGTAATCGATGGGCGCGCTGCGCACTTCCAGCGGTTCGGGGCCGGCGACGGTGATCACGTAGCTGATCCAGCCGCCGTTCTGGTATTGCCGCGGGCGACCCTGGCTGTCGTTGTACTCATCGGCCAGGCGCGCCGCGCGTACGTGGGGCGGGACGTTACGCTGATAGTCATCGAGGGTGCGGCGCAGGCGTTTGCGATAAACCAGCCGGTCATCGAACTCGCCGGCCAGGGTCTTGCGCACGTAGTCACGCACGTAATCCTGATAGGGCTTGCGCAGGAAGATCCGCGAATACAGCTCTTGCTGGAATTGCCGGGCCAGCGGCGACCAGTCGGTGCGCACGGTTTCCAGGCCCTTGTAGACCATTTCGTCGCTGCCATCGGCGCGAGTCACCAGTCCGGCGTAGCGCTTTTTGCTGCCTTCTTCGGCACCGCGAATGGTCGGCATCAAAAAGCGCTTGTAGTGGGTCTCGAACTGCAATTCGAGAACGCTTTGCAGGCCGTATTCCTGCTGCACATGCTCGCGCCACCACTGATTGACGTGTGCCACCAGCGCCTGGCCGATCTGTGCCGCCTCCTGCTGGCCGTGGGCGCGACGCAGCCAGACGAACGTCGAATCAGTGTCGCCGTAAATCACTGCATGCCCCTGTGCCTCGATCAACTGGCGGGTGCGCAGCATGATCTCGTGCCCGCGCAAGGTGATGGACGACGCCAGGCGCGTGTCGAAGAAGCGACAACCGCTGGAGCCGAGCACCCCATAGAACGCGTTCATGATGATTTTCAGCGCCTGGGACAGCGGTGCGTTGTGTTCGCGCTTGGCGGTTTCCCGGCCTTCGGCGACCCGGGCGACGATGGAGGGCAGGCAATGACGGGTGCGGGAAAAGCGCGCGCCACGAAAGCCCGGCACCGATTCGCTGTCATCCGGATGCTTCAGCCCTTCTATCAGCCCCACGGGGTCGATCAGGAAGGTACGGATGATCGACGGATAGAGGCTTTTGTAGTCGAGCACCAGCACCGATTCGTACAGCCCCGGTTGCGAATCCATGACGAAACCGCCCGGGCTGGCTTCAGGTGGCTTGCCACCGAGGTTCGGCGCAACGAACCCCTGACGGTGCATCAGCGGCATGTACAGGTGGGTGAACGCTGCCACCGAACCGCCCATGCGATCGGCCGGCAGACCGGTGACGCTGGCCCGCTCCAGCAGGAAGGTGAGCAACTCGGTCTTGGCGAAAATCCGCGTGACCAGTTCGCAATCCTTGAGGTTGTATTTGGCCAGCGCCGGTTTGTCCTCGGCGAACATGCGATTGATTTCGTCCATGCGCTGGTACGGGTTGTCGATGGACTTGCCCTCGCCAAGCAGGGTTTGCGCGACGTTTTCCAGGCTGAACGAGGGGAAACTCCAGGTCGCCGAACGCAGGGCCTCGATACCGTCGATGATCAGGCGGCCAGCGGCTGAAGCGAAGTAATGGTTGCCGTTGCCATGTTCGCGCCACTGCATTTCCTCGCCGCCACGCCCCAGTTTCAACGGCACCGCCAGGCGCCGGGCGTGTTCGTGAAGCACGCGCAAGTCGAACTGCACGACGTTCCAGCCAATGATCGCGTCGGGGTCGAACCGGGCAAACCATTCGTTGAGCTTTTTCAGCAGCAGGGTCCGCGAATCGCAGTACTCGAGCTGGAAATCCACCTGGCTATCGTCGCCATTGGGCGCGCCGAGCATGTACACCTGACGCTCGCCGCAGCCTTCCAGGGCAATCGAATACAATTCGCCCTGGGCCGTGGTCTCGATGTCCAGGGACACCAGTTTCAAGCTCGGCCGATAGTCGGGATCGGGCTTCATCTGAGCGTCGAGCAGCAGGCCCTCGGCATTCGGCGTGCCACTGAAGCGCACCGGCGCTGTGATGAAGCGTTCCATCATGTAGCGTTCCGGCGGGCGCACGTCGGCTTCGAACACTTCGACGCCGGCCCGGCGCAACGCGGTTTCCAGGCGCATCAACTGGCCATGTTGCTGGCAGTAGAGCCCGAGAACCGGGCGATGGTCGAAATCCTGCAGGGCCAGGGGCCTGAGCTCGACGTTCTTCTCGTCATGCAAAACGCTTTCGGCCTGCAGACGCTGCGCAGCAGGGATGAACGCCACCGAGGGCTGGCAAGGCAAGCGGATGCGCCGGGGACCGCTGTCGGTCGCCAGCCAGAACTCGACTTCCGTACCGGCCGGGGTGTCGCGCCAATGCCGGGTCAGGACGAAGCCCTGCTGTAGATCCACCACTGCAAACCTCAACGTTGATTCAGAGGGGGATTCTACCTGTCATCGGCAGGGATAGCGCGTATGGCCCCGGGATTCGGGATGAACATAAATCCTGTGGGAGCGAGCCTGCTCGCGAAAGCGGACTTACAGCCAACATCATCATTGAATGTTGAACCGCTTTCGCGAGCAGGCTCGCTCCCACAGGTAAGTTGCTAGCCGGAAATAAGAGGTTTACCGAAGAAAAACCGCCGAATGACGTTTTTTGCGTGTTATCTGCCGCTTTCGCCCTTGCCCTGAGCGCCTGCGTCTACGATTCTTCAAGGACAACGACAACACCCGAGTAACCACCATGAAAACCGTCGCCCAACTGCTCAAGCTCAAAGATCAGAAGAATCAGGAAGTGCACCAGATCAAACCCGATCACATGGTGCTCGAAGCGCTGATGAAGATGGCCGAGAAAAACGTCGGCGCCTTGCTGGTGGTGGAGAATGATGAAGTGCTGGGCATCATCAGCGAACGGGACTATGCGCGCAAACTGGTGCTGCACGGCCGCTCCTCGGTGGGCACGCCCGTGCGCGACATCATGGTGTCGCCGGTGATTACCGTCGACACCCACCAAACCGTGGATACCTGCCTGGGCATCATGTCCGATAGACGCCTGCGTCACTTACCGGTGGTCGAAGGCGGCAAATTGATCGGCCTGCTGTCGATCGGTGACTTGGTCAAGGAAGCGATTGCCGAACAGGCGGAGCTGATTCGCCAGCTGGAGCAATACATTCGCGGGGAGTAAATCCGGACACAACATTCACCCGAAAACCTGTGGGAGCGAGCTTGCTCGCGATAGCGGCCAGACATTCAACATAGATGTCGACCGACATGGCCCCATCGCGAGCAAGCTCGCTCCCACAGGGTAAGTGGTGTTTTCAGACTGGCCAATGCCGGGCGAACACCGGTGCCAGAGCCGGGTGGCGGTCGATTCGTTCCAGCCAGGCGAAAAACCCGGGCCGCGCAGTGCGCAAATGTTCCCGACTGCCCGCCCATCGCGAGATCACCGCCGTCAGCACATCCAGGGCCCCTGGCTTCTCGCTGCCCAGATACAGCTCGCCCGAAAACTGGTCGGCAAACACCTCCCAACTCCAGTGCAGGCGCCGGCGGGCTCCCTCCATGAGATTCTGCCTGGACGACTCATCCGCCCCGGCCAGCCAGCGCTCGGGATAATCGATGATGCCGATGGCCGCATAGCAATTGCTGACGATGTACGCCATGGCGCGAATGGCCTGGTCCCGCTCGGCCGGGTCCTGGGGCAACAACCTCGACGCGGGAAAGCTCAGCCCGAGGTGAATCAGGATCGCCAAGCTCTCGGTCAGGACAGCGCCATCGGGGAGTTGCAGGGTTGGAATCTGTTTGAGCGGATTGAGTTTCTCCAGCGCATGGGCCGCCTCCGCGGACGCCTCGACATCGATGAAGCGATAAGGAACATCACAGAGTTCAAGGGCGGCCTCGATGGCCGCGGCCCCGGAGTTCTGATGGCCGTAGAGCTGGTACATAATCGTCTCCTTGCACACCGCGATCTCTGTAGTGCCTCATCATCCGTCCCGGCAGAGGAACGCGCCAGCTTTCCAGTGTAGAAGCCACCACCTGCCACACAGCGACCATCCGACGATCGCACCATCAAGCTCACAAGAGGTATGGCGCAGGTCCTATCACTGCCATCGATGTTCACCATCACCTCAATGAAGTTCTCTTAAAAAATCCGCGGCGTAACATCTGCTCCATACCCACCCATAAGCACCCCGGAGCACACGATCATGAAACGCCAGACCCTCCTCAGCATCGCTTTCT
>NZ_AKJO01000110.1:0-83310 GCF_000282295.1 Pseudomonas sp. GM33 | reverse complement strand
AAGCTCCCTCGCCACAGGTGCCTTCACTTATCATGTGAGCACTTCAACAGAGCAACCCGAACATGACCCAAAACATCTACGACGACCCTCAATTCTTCCAGGGCTACAGCCAGATGGCCCGCTCCATCGGCGGTCTCGATGCCGCGCCGGAATGGCCGGCGCTGAAGGCCATGCTGCCGCCCATGCAGGGTCTGAAGGTAGTGGATCTCGGCTGCGGTTACGGCTGGTTTTGTCGTTGGGCCAGTGAGCAAGGCGCTGACAGCGTGCTCGGTCTGGATGTTTCGCAAAAGATGCTGGAGCAGGCGCGCAAAACCACCGCCGCATCAAACATCCGTTATGAACGCGCCGACCTGGAAGCCCTCGATCTGCCGGTCGGCGGTTTGGACCTGGCCTACAGCTCCCTGGCGCTGCACTACATCAAGGACTTGCCGGGGTTGTTCGCCAATGTCCATGCGGCGCTCAAGCCCGGTTCGCAGTTCGTGTTTTCCATCGAGCACCCGATCTTCATGGCACCGCGTAACCCTGGCTGGATCATCGATGCCGAGGGCCACAAGCGTTGGCCGGTTGACGGTTATCAGAATGAAGGCGAGCGCGTGACCCACTGGCTGGCCGACGGTGTGATCAAGCAGCATCGCACCTTTGGCACATTGCTCAACCTGCTGATTGCAGCGGGTTTCAGCATCCGCCATGTCAACGAATGGGGGCCGAGCGATGCCGAGGTGGCGACGCAACCGGCGCTTGCCGAAGAGCGCGAGCGGCCGATGATGATGTTGGTCGGCGTTCAGCGCTGAGCCACGCTCGTATCTTTTGCGTATAGATCCGGGCACGGGAATAAAGAAACCGTAGTGCGACGTTGAGCCCGGAAACAGATCCCTTATTCTCTCGGCTCATCCATCGCCCCGAGATCGACATGCACAATTCAGAGTTGGGAATCATGATCATTTCATTGATCGGGTTGTTCGGCTTTGCCTCGTTTGCTTTTGAATACTTGAGCGCCCGACGCTCGAAAAAAAACAAACTGCCGTGATTGTCCCAAGCGATAAAAGGGACAGGTGACGCGCATCAACTGTCCCTTTTTCACATCAGCGGGTCGCGACGATAAACAGTCGCGGGAACGGCAACAGCACCGAACCATCGGCCAAGGCCGGATACGCCTGCTCGATTGCCGCCTGATATTGCTTCAGATACTGCGCCCGTTCCGCCTCGTCCAACGGATCGAGAAACGGCCGCAAGCCAGTGCCCTTGAACCACTCCACCACGCCAGACGCGCCGCCTGCGAGCGGATGATGGTAGGTGGTGCGCCACACATCGACGCGTGAGCAACAGGCCTTGAGTATCGAGTAATAACCACTGGCATCGGCCATCTCGGTCCGTTGCCCGGCGGCGCCTGCCAGTTTGCCGGCCCATGGACCGTCAGCGGCGACTTCACGCATCAAGCGGTGCGAAGGTTCATTCAGGTTGTCGGGCATCTGGATCGCCAGGCTGCCACCCGGTGCCAATTTACTCACCAGTGAAGGAAACAGCGCCGCGTGATCGGGCAGCCACTGCAACACTGCGTTGGCGAAAATCACATCGAAGGGGCCTGCGTCGTTCCAGGTGTCGATGTCGGCGATGTCGAACTGCACCTGCGGCAAGCGCTTGCGTGCGGCCTCGATCATGTCGGTCGAACTGTCCAGGCCGCGGACCGTGGCGCTGGCAAAACGCTCGACCAGCAACTCGGTGGAGTTACCGGGGCCACACCCGATATCGATGGCCGAACGCACATCCCCGGCGGGGATGGCCGCCAGCAGGTCACGGGCGGGACGGGTGCGTTCATCTTCAAAAGCGACGTACTGTTTGGCGGACCAACTCATTGCGTTCTCCTGTCGGTGCGTTGTCCTCGGGTCGCTACGATACCGCGGCAAGCGCTGCCAAAGGTTTCAGAAAACCACCTTTTCAATCACGTCGAATTTTCATCCCACCGTCGCTGTCACAAATTCAGGCGTCCTCCCTATAAGGAACACGGTCATGAAGTTCGCAAAAATCGCGCAGAAACTCGCCCTCTGGGCCGGTAGCCCCAAGACGTTTCTGGGGGCGATCACTCTGATTTTTCTGTGGGGGCTGAGCGGGCCGATTTTTCATTTCAACGATACGTGGCAGCTGATTATCAATACCTCGACCACCATCATCACGTTCCTGATGGTGTTCCTGATCCAGAACACACAGAACCGTGACACGGACATTTTGCATTTGAAGGTCGATGAGTTGCTTCGGGTGACGAAAGAGGCGCAGAACGCGATGCTCGGGCTTGAAGCGCTGGACCTCAAGGAGCTGGAGAAGCTGAGAAAGCACTATCGCAGCCTTGGCGAAGGCCTGACCATTGACCTGGACGGCACCGTCGTCCAGGAAAAAGGTCAGCAAAACCTGAAGAATTGCTGATGATCAGCTTCTGGCTTGCAGGGCCTTGGCCATTTGCAGATGATTTTGCAATTTTGGCAGGGTTTCTTCGGCGAACGCCTTGATTTGCGGCACGTCGGTGGTCTGCGCTTCCTGCTGCAAGCGTTCGATGGCTTGCTGCGTGGTCTTCACCTGGCTGGCTGCATAGGCCTCATCGAAGGTCGCCCCATCCATGGCTTGTGGCATCAGGGTTTTGGCCTTTTCGACAATTTCTTCCCGCGACGCTACCGGCAAATCCAGTTGTCTGGCGATTTTCGCCAGGTGCTGGTTCGCCGTGGTGCGGTCGTTGATGACGACTATGGTGTAGTCCTTGACCTCTTTGGATTCGGACTTCTGGTGTGCCAGGCGACTGGCCTCGATGTCGGCCATGCCTTGGGCCGACGCATCATCGATGAATTCGGCGGGAGACTGGGCGAAGACGTTGCTGGCAAACAGGCCCAATAACGTGGCAAAACTGGCATTACATAATCGGGTGGCCATCCGTTTCATGGTCGCGCCCTCCTTTTTCAAATTCAAACGGGAGCTTGCGCCCCCGCTTCTCAATCAAAACCACCTGCATCCATTACTTGGATTTCTGTCCGGGTTTGCGGCCCATGTCGGGTTTCGCAGGTTCTTTATCGACAGTCGTGGTGGTGGTTTTCCCACCCTTGCGACCGGCTTCAGACGCCTTCGTTCGATCGTTGGCGAAGTTTCCCGAGTTCGAGTTTCTTGAATTAGGCATGATTCTCTTCCTCTTGGTGGTAGTCGCGGCGAGCTGACGCCCGCATAGAATCTGAATTTGCGCGTGCCAAAAGGTTTAGAAAAATGCATGGATAGCACGACGAACGGTGCCCGGTGGTCAGACCATTCGCAGGTGATGCTCACGTTTGGCGCAGTACATCGCCTCGTCGGCATGCCGGAACAACTGCTTCTCTTCGGTGCCGTGATCGGGGTATCGGGCGACGCCGATGCTGGGATGGATGCTCAGGTTGTGCCCGTCCAGGCGCAGGGGCCGGGCCAGGACCTGACGGATTTTTCCGACCACAATGTCCGTATCGTCTGCGGCATGAATGCTGTGCAGCAATACCACGAATTCATCGCCGCCAATGCGGGCCACGGTGTCGGTTTCCCGCACGCAGCCCTTGAGTCGGTTGGCCACCGCTTGCAGCAGCATGTCGCCGACCGCATGACCATGGGTGTCATTGACTTGTTTGAAGCGGTCGAGGTCGACGTACAGCAGGGCCATGCGCCCGCCGTCCATGCGGGCCAATTGCAACGACGCCTTGAGGCGGTCGCGCAACAGCTCACGGTTGGGTAACTGGGTCAGTTGGTCGTACTGGGCCATGTGTTGCAGGCGGGCGTGCAACTGCTTGCGCTCGATGGCTGTCGCGACCTGGGCGCAGACGTACTGCAGCAGTTCCTTGTCCTGCTCGGTGTAGCGCTCGCCACCCGGAACGCTTTTGACGATCAACGCGCCGATGGTGCCGTTGTGCGAGTTCAGCGGCACACCCAGCCAGCAGGGTGCGTTCTGCCCAGTCATCAGGGCTTCGAAGCCGGCAGGCGGCGTGCACGGGTCCGGGGTCAACAGGATCGGCTGCCCCGTGCGGATCACTTCGGTGCACACCTGCCCGGTCATGGCTCCGGGCAGTTCGGGTTGTGGCTCCTGGTCATCGACGTGGTAAGGGAAATTCAACTGCGCACAGTGCTCGTCGTACAGCGCCACGGAAAAACTCAGCGCCGGCAGCCACTCGCCGATGATCAGGTGGATACGCCTGAACAATGCCAGCAGATCCTCCGCCGCGTGGGCCGCTTCGGATATCGCATACAACGCGGCCTGCCGGGATTCGGCCTGCTTGCGTTCGGTGATGTCGCGCGCCACGGCAATGCGTAACTGGTCGACCTCGGACCAACGTGCCGACCAGAGGATGTGCACCACACGGCCATCCTTGCGCAGGTAGCGGTTTTCGAAGTTGAGCTTGGGCTCGCCGCCCATGATTTCCCGGGCGGCATCAAGGGTACGCAAGCGATCTGCGGGGTGCACCATGTCGATCATCAGTTGACCGATCATTTCATCGGCGCTGTAGCCGAAAATGCGCTCGCACGCTGCACTGACAAAGACGAAGCGGCCCTGCTTGTCCACCGCACAAACGGCGTCCAGCAACAGATCGATATAGCTCGCCAGTGGCGCGGAATTACGGTTTTCCATGGTTCAGCGTGGGTATCCCGATAATGCAGCGCTCATCAATCATCCCTGCCCGGTCGGCCTTGCTTCCCTGTCATCACTTTCAAGCCTTGTTCGGCATCAGCCCCGGCAACGCATGGACCAGCGCGTTGATGGCAAAGCCGATGAACATTACCCCGCACAACCGGGTGATTGCCAGTTCATGACGTTGATACAAGGTGCGCACCCGCCGTGCCCCAACGATGCCGATGAGAATAGCGTAGGCAAGCAATCCACCGACGAAGCTCAGGCCGATCAGTGCCGGCAGCATTGACCAGTTGAGCAGTTCCGCGCGGCTCGACAACAGCGCCGTGAATGTCGCCACCGCCACCGGATAAGCCTTGGGATTGGTCAGGCCGAACAGAATGCCATGCCAGAACGGCTGCCGCGCCGGGCCCTGTGGCGTATCGCCATTACTGCGCCGGGCGCGCACCGCACGCCAGCCGAGCCAGAACAGGTAGAGGCCGCTGAGCACACCCAGCACGTCGAACGCGGTGCTGCCGATCTCCCGCGCACCGACAATCGCGATCAACGCCGTGCTGCACCACACCACATCGCCGAGCAAATGCCCGCACAGAAACCCCGCCCCAGCCCTTCGCCCATGGGCCGCACCAATGCCGAACACCGCCAGCACGCCCGGTCCCGGGGTGATGCCGTAGATAAATCCCGAGGCAAGCACGGCCATTAGTAGCGATGGGGTCATGGGCAGTCCTTGTGTACTGCTGGGTGAATGGTGGCCAGTCTATATCAGGTCCCGCAACATCGACTTACAGATCTTCGAAGAACTTCATCCCCGCATACGGCCGCTGCCGGCAGGCCATCAGGCGCGATGCCAGATCACCCACGTGGGCTTCCAGCTTGTGGCCATCCGGGTCGAGGAAGTAGAACGATGCGCCCTCACTGCGGTTGTCGCGCCACTCCTGCACCCGGGCAGATCGCAGGCGCTCGACGAAACGCGGAAAATCCGCTGCATCGAGGCTGAAAGCGTAATGGGTGTAGTCGGCGGCGGGCTCAGGATGGCGTAGCGGGTCGAGGGAGAGGCACAACCACAACCCCGGCAGCGACAGGTAGGCGCCGGTATCCCAGGTGGCGTCGAGGTGCAGTTGCAGGAGGTTCCGGTAGAACGTCACGCTGCGGTTCAGGTCGGTGACGGCGAAGGTCAGGTGGTTGAGGCCTGTGAGCATGGGGTTAAAGACCTTTGAGGTTTTCAGGTGCGACGCAGGTTTCACCTATGAGATTGGCAATGAAAACGTCTGAATCTGCAAACGGTAGATGGAAGGATTCACCACTACCGCAAGACCATTTGTTACGACAGACGAACGGGGGCGGCCTCCCCCTGCATGACACTGTAGTATGTTGTATTACAAACCACTACATCGAGACCGTCATGTCCACCATGTCCTTGCGCCTGCCAGACGAAATCGCCGATACCCTCGCCAGTCTTGCCAAGGCCACTGGCCGCAGCAAGTCGTTCCTCGCAGTCGATGCCTTGCGCGAGTATCTCGCGAGGGAAGCATGGCAAATCGAAGAAATTCAGAAAGCGCTGAAAGAAGCCGATGCCGGTGACTTCGCCTCGTCAGACGAGGTCAGTGCGATTGCTGATAAGTGGGTAAGCAATGCGCGTTGAGTGGCTGCGTAATGCACTCAAGAACCTTGATGAAGAAGCCGCTTACATTGCGATAGAGAATCCAAAGGCAGCAGCAGATTTCGTACAAGCCATTCTCGCCAGTGTCGATCACCTTGCGCGCTTTCCGGCGACAGGCCGGGAAGGTCGATTGCCCGGTACTCGTGAATGGATTTTGCCCGACCGCCCCTATCTGATTCCGTATCGAGTTCGCCAAGGTCGTCTGCAAGTGCTCAGGGTCTTCCACACTCGACGCCTTCCCCCCATCCATTGGTGATTCCAGCGAATCATCACCCCCGAAAATAAACCCCGTCTACACCTGCACCCATCCGCTCATTCAGCCAGTTCAACGCTTGGTCTGCGCCCCGCCGCTTATGCCACGCCAACACAAAGGTGAACGACGGAATATCAAAGGGTGGCGGCACGACGATCAACGACTGTTCATCAATATCGAGCAGACCACGCGAGGCCACCGTCAGAATAAGATCAGTACCGCTGATGCATTCCGGAGCGACGCTCCAGTGCGGCAGGCTGACAGCCACACGACGACGTTCGCGCATTGCGGTCAACGCGCGCTCGATTTCCGGGGTGCCGCTGCCGCGCATTTCCAGCAGCACATGGGGTCGAGCCAGGTAGGTGGGCAGGTCGAGCACACCGTCGGCGGGCAGGCTTTTGCGGTCCACCAGGCAGGCGTAGTGCTCTTCGAACAGCGGCGTGCTGCGCAATTCATTGGGCATTTCCGGGAACACACCAATGGCGATGTCAATATCACCGTTGAGCACGCCGTCGAGCATGCTTTCGCGGCTGCCATGGCTGATTTGCAGGTCAATGCCCGGCGCTTCGCGACGCAAGGTCCGGATCAGTCCCGGCAGGACAATGGCGGCGCCATAGTCGGACATCGCCAGGCGGAAGGTGCGCCTGGCGGTAGCCGGATCAAACGCGTTCGGCGCCAGCAGCGCTTGCACCTGGGCCAGAGCTTCGGTCAGCGGTGCCACCAGTTCCAGCGCTCGCGACGTCGGTACAAGGCCGGCTCCGGCGCGCACCAGCAGCGGATCGCCGAGCAGGTCGCGCAATCGCGCCAGCGCATGGCTGACCGCAGGCTGGCTCAAGTGCAAACGCTCGGCCGCCCGGGTCACGTGTTGCTCGGCGAGCAAGGCGTCGAGGATCACCAGCAAGTTGAGGTCGATGCGTCGAAGATCATTCATCTGCTGCATGTTCTGGATAACAAAACGGAATTTAAATCTGCGCGACGAATACCCTAGAGTCCAGCAAAACCTGTTGGAGAACGATCATGAGTACGTTGCATTGGGCTGGTCTGGTGGTGCTGGCGATGATTGCCGGGGCGGTGGTGCCGTTTCAGAGCGCGATCAACGTCAACCTCGGGCGCGGGTTGGGCCATCCGTTGTGGGCGACGCTCGCCTCGTTGCTGGTGAGCGTTATCGTGCTGTTGCCGATCATCGTTGCGCTGCGCTTGCCGTTGCCATCACTGGCCTTTATCGGCAAGGCGCCGCTGTGGATGTGGGCGGGTGGCGCTTTTGGGGTGTGCTTCATTTCCCTGGCATTGGTGCTGCTGCCCAGGCTCGGTGCCGCAGGGTTCATGGCATTGGCGCTGGCGGGGCAAGTGGTGGCGTCGTTGTTGCTGGATCACTTCGGCTGGTTTGGCCTGGTGGAGCGGCAGGTCACCTTGCCCAAGGTGTTTGGGGTGGTGCTGTTGATGGGCGGGGTGGTGTTGATTCAGTTTTTTGATGCACCGGCCAAGGGGTTGGCGACGGCAGGTTGAAGGGACAACCGACAGTACGATGGTGCTCCTCAGTCAGTCATCGCGAGCAAGCTCGCTCCCACAGGGGAATTTGTGTCAATCACAGATCCAATGTGGGAGCGAGCTTGCTCGCGAAAGCGGTCTGTCTGGCAATGTAGATTTCAGGCCTTGTCGAGTGTGCGCAACTTCTGCGGCAACCCCCACAGCAACAGCGCCACCGCGATCAGCGCACAGACACCAATGACATACAGCGCCGGCGTGGTGCTGCCGGTCAGGTCCTTGATCCGGCCGACCATCACCGGGCTGACGATGCCACCGAACTGGCCCAGGGTGTTGATCACCGCGATCCCGCCCGCCGCGCCCGCGCCGGCACCGGCCAGCAGTTTCGGCGGCAGGGTCCAGAAGCTCGGGATGGAGGCGATGATCCCGGCACCTAGCAGGCCCAGCGCGACGATCAGGAAGGTCGTGTGGCTGGCGAAGATCCCGGCACAGAAGAACCCGACCGCACCGACGCCCACCAGACCGGCAACATACTTGCGCCGCTCGCCGGAAGCATCGGACAGGCGTCCGATCACCACCATGCTGATGGCGCCGCAGATGTACGGGATGGCGGTCAGCAGGCCGATCATCACCGGACTTTCGGTACCGGCGCTGCGGATCAGTTGCGGTGCCCAGAAATTCAACCCGTAAGACGCCACCTGGATCAGGAAGTAGATCAGCCCCAGTGTCAGGAAACCCGGAATCCGCAGTGCAGCGAGCAACGAGCCACCGCTCTTGTGCGGTTCATGCTGGGCGATGCGGCTGGCCAGCAAGGTCTTCTCCGAAGGCGTCAGCCAATGGGCATCTTCGATGCGGTCCTTGAGCAGGGTCAGCACCAGCAAACCGAGGCCGATGCACGGCACGCCGCCGAGCAGGAACAGCCAGTGCCAGCCGCGCATATCCAGCACGCCGTCGAGGTGTTGCAGCACCAGGCCCGAGAACGGCGCGCCCACCAAGCCCGCGAACGCCGACGACAGGAACAGCATCGAGGTGATGCGTCCGCGATAGTGCTGCGGGAACCACAGGGTCAGGTAATACAGTACGCCCGGGGCAAAACCCGCTTCCATCGCGCCGATCACGAAGCGCAGCACGTAGAACTGCCATTCGCTGTTGACGAACACCATGGCCGCCGTGGCCAGACCCCAGGACATCATGATCCGGGCAATCCAGCGCCGGGCGCCGACCTTGTACAACATCATGTTGCTCGGCACTTCGAAAATCACGTAACCGACCACGAATAATCCGGCGCCGAGGCCGTACGCGGTGTCGCTCAGGCTCAGGTCGGTCTGCAGCTGAAACTTGGCGAAGCTGATGTTGATACGGTCGAAAAAGGCGAACAGGTAGCAGACCATGATCAGCGGCATCAGGCGCCAGGCGACTTTGCTGACCAGGGCTTTTTCGGTGTCGTGGCTAACGGACGGGCTCGCGCTCGCCTCCAGTGCATTCAGGCTCATTGCGGTTCTCCAGGCGGACTTCCCGTGGGTGTCCGATTGTTTTTGTTGTCTGGTTGAGGTGCTTTTTACTGTGGGAGCGGGCTTGCTCGCGATTGCGTCGGGTCAGCCAACATTGATGTTGACTTTGACTCAGTCATCGCGAGCAAGCTCGCTCCCACAGGGGGGTGTGGTGTCAGGTGGGGATCGGGTGCAGGTCACAATTGCGCCCGGCCTTGGCCAGTTGCCCCGGTACTTCGTGGCCGAGCAGCGCCGGCAGTCCTCGGGACAGTTTCAGCAGCAGCGGCAAATCGATGCCGGTGTGAATGCCGACTTCATCGCACAGGTTCACCAGGTCTTCTGTACAGATGTTGCCCGAGGCTCCCGGTGCAAACGGGCAGCCGCCGAGACCACCCAATGCGGCGTCGAAACGTCGGGCACCGGCCTCGTAGGCGGCCAGCACATTGCACAGACCGAGGCCACGGGTGTTGTGGAAATGCAGGGTCAAATCCGCCGGAGCCACCCGCTGCAGCACCCGACGCACCAGTCGCTCGACCTGGCGCGGATTGGCCATGCCCGTGGTGTCAGCCAGGGTGATGCCCCGGATG
The DNA here is from genome assembly GCF_000282295.1 of Pseudomonas sp. GM33. Taxonomy (NCBI): domain Bacteria; kingdom Pseudomonadati; phylum Pseudomonadota; class Gammaproteobacteria; order Pseudomonadales; family Pseudomonadaceae; genus Pseudomonas; species Pseudomonas sp. GM33. The sequence continues at coordinate 73,214 of NZ_AKJO01000110.1, read as the reverse complement.
CCGAGCTCCTGATAGGCCTCGACGATTTGCAGGACGCGGTCCTCATCGATCTTGCCCTCGAACGGGCAGCCGAAGGTGGTGGCGATACTGCCATTGAGACGCACCGGGCTTTCGCCAACGAACCGCACGATCTCGCCGAACGCTGCCAATGAATCTTCACAACGCATGCGCATGTTCGCCAGGTTGTGGGTCTGGCTGGCGGACATCACCAGGTTCAGCTCATCGGCACTGCACGCCAACGCCCGTTGCGCACCCTTGAGGTTGGGGATCAAGGCGACATAGATCACCCCCGGCTGCCGGGTAATGCCCTTGAACACCAGCTCGCCATCGCGCAGCGCCGGAATGGCCTTGGGCGACACGAACGAACCGGCTTCGATGCGGCTGAATCCGGCCAGCGACAGTTGATCGATCAGGGCAATCTTGTCGTGGGTCTCAACCCAGGTCGGCTCGATTTGCAGACCGTCGCGCGGGGACACTTCCTGCACGATCAGGCTGTCGGAATAATCGGTGATCATTGCACCACTCCTTCGACTTTCAGGCGTTCGATGTCCATCGCGGTGAGGCCCAACTGCGCGAGGATGCCGTCGGTGTGCTGGCCCAGCCCGGGGCCGGACCAGTTCACGCCGCCGGGTGTCTCGGAGAGTTTCGGCACGATGCCTGGCATTTTCACCGTGGCGCCACCGGGCAGTTCGGCATTGAGCAGCATGTCCCGCGCCTGATAGTGCGGATCGGCGACGATGTCCGCCACCGAGTAGATGCGCCCGGCCGGGACTTCGGCGGCTTCCAGCGCGGCCAGCACCTCGCCGATGGGCAGGCTGCTGGTCCAGTGCGTGATGGCCGCGTCAAGCTGATTGCTTTTTGCAGCACGCCCGTCGTTGTGGGCGAATTCCGGCGCCTCGGCCAGATCCGGGCGGCCGATGGTGTGCATCAGGCGCTTGTAGATCGGATCGCTGTTGCCGGCAATCACCACGTAGGCGCCGTCGGCGGTCAAATAGGTGTTGGACGGTGCGATCCCCGGCAAGGCGCCGCCGCTGCGTTCACGCACATGGCCGAGCATGTCGTATTCCGGCACCAGGCTTTCCATGACGTTGAACACGCTTTCGGCCAGGGACACATCGACGATCTGCCCGCCGCCCTGCCCGGTCTTGACCCGCAGCAATGACATCAGCGCACCAATCACCGCGTGCAGCGAAGCCAGGGAATCGCCGAGGCTCACGCCGACCCGCGCCGGCGGCGAACCGGGGGTGCCGGTGGTGTAGCGAATCCCGCCCATGGCCTCGCCTATGGCACCGAAACCCGGACGATCGCGGTACGGGCCGGTCTGGCCGTAACCGGAAATCCGCACCAGGGTCAGGTTGGGGTTGAGGGCGTGCAACACGTCCCAGCCAAGGCCGAGTTTCTCCAGGGCGCCGGGGCGCAGGTTTTCGATCAGCACATCGGCGCTGGTTGCCAATTGCTTGACCAGTTCGATGCCTTCGGGGGATTTGAGGTTCAGCGCCAGGGACTTCTTGTTGCGCGATTGCAGGTACCACCACAGCGAGGTGCCTTCGTGCAGCTTGCGCCATTTGCGCAGGGGATCGCCCTGCCCCATGGCTTCGATCTTGATCACCTCGGCGCCGAACTCGGCCAGCATGCGCGCGGCGAACGGCGCGGCGATCAGCGTGCCGATCTCGATCACCTTGATTGCACTCAGGGGGGCAGTCATCGCGGGGTACCTCTTGTTCTTGGAATATGAGCCAAGGCTAGAGGACTGATGCCTGATGAATCCAACCTTCAGTTGGCAACGGGCGTTCGCGAAACGCGAACGCCTGACGATTCATCACCCGTAGGAGCTGCCGCAGGCTGCGATCTTTTGATCTTGCTTGTACAAAATAAAGTCAAAAGATCGCAGCCTGCGGCAGCTCCTACAGGGGGGCTTCCATCGGGGGAATCAATTCATCCCACGCAAATGCTCAAACAACATCCGGCTCACCGGCGATAGCAGCGCCTCATCGCGCACCACCAGAATCAGCGCCCGATCGGACCATTCGTCCGTCAACGGCACCGCGTGCAACCCCAGCGCTCGGCCAAACAATTCATAGGCCCGCTGCGGAAGGATGCCGATCCCCATGTTGGCCTGGACCATGCGGCACATGGCATCGAACCCCGGTACATGAATGCGCACCCGCAATACCTTGCCGGCTTCGCGGGCCGCTGCATGGGTACGCATGTTGATCGAACTGGCGGCATGCAACCCAACGTAATCGCTGCCCAGCGTATCGGCGAACGCCACGCTCGACCGGCTCGCCAAGGGATGGTGCGGCGGCATCAACACCATCAGTTTGTCCTGGCGATACAACACGCTGTGCAGGCCCTTGATGTCGCTGTCGATGGAACAGATGCCGAGGTCGGCCACCCCGTCGAGCACGCCCTGAATCACCCCGGCGCTGGGGCGTTCTTCGAGGTCGGTCTTGACCTGTGGGTGACGCTCGGAAAAATCCCGCAGGTCCTCGGGCAAAAACTGAATGATCGCCGACAGGTTGGCGAGCATCCGCACATAGCCACGCACCCCGTGGCTGTGTTCGCCCAGTTCGAGGCCCATTTTCTCGACGTTGAACAGCATCTGCCGGGCATGGTGCAGCAGGGTTTCACCCGCCGGTGTCAGGGACATGCCCTTGGCCTGGCGCACGAACAGGCTGATGCCCAGCGCCTCCTCCAGCTCCATCAAACGCTTGCTCGCTGCCGAGACGGCAATCGCCTCGCGCGACGCGGCACGGGTCAGCGTGCCCTCTTCATGGACGGCGACGAACAGTTGCAGAGTGATCAGGTCGAGACGGCGGATCAGGCTTTTTTGCAGCATCGGGTACTCGGCGAAGTCGGCTCGGGCGAAGTCGCAGCATAACGTTCTTCGCCCGCGTCGTGCCGTGGTCGGGCAGCCGGTCGTGATAAAGTCGCCGCCCAAAGACCTTTTGCCGTGAGACGAAGACCGCAATGACCGATTTCCAGGATGTCGACGCCCAACTTGAAGACTGGAACGTCTTGCGCAGCAGCGCTTCGTTCAGTGGTTTGCTGGTGGGCAACGGTGCCAGTCGCGCGGTATGGGACGATTTCGGCTACGAGTCGCTGTTCGAAAATGCCCGCACCGTTGAAGAAAAACCCCTGAGCCCGTCCGAGCTGAGCGTGTTCGACGCGATGCAGACCCGCAGTTTCGAGCAGGTACTGAGCGCGTTGAAAACCACCAGCCGGGTCAACAAGGCCCTGGCCGTCAGCTCCGCCGCCCCGCGCAATCGCTATTACGCGATCAAGGAAGCGCTGATCAACACCGTGCATGCGGTGCATATCCCGTGGCGGCTGGTGGTGCCTTCGACACTGGCGACGATCAATCAGGAACTGGCCAGCTACCGCACGGTGTTCACCACCAATTACGACCTGATCAACTACTGGGCGGTGCAACACCAGCCCGAGGCGATCACCGATCTGTTCCAGGGGGCCGAACCCGCTTTCGACCTGAGCGACACGGCCACCGACAAAACCCGCTTGCTGTACCTGCACGGCGGTCTGCACCTGGTGCGCAACCAGGACGGCACGGCGCGCAAGCTGATGTCGACCGAGGGCACGTTGCTGGGCAACTTCGCCATCAACAACACGATCAAGACCCTCGACGACGTGCCGCTGTTCGTCAACGAAGGGCCGAGTGCGGACAAGCTCAAGACCATTCGCAGTTCGGACTATCTGTCGTTCTGCTACGAGCAATTGCTCGGTCACGGCCAGGCGCTGTGCCTCTTCGGCCATGCGCTGGGGGAGCAGGACAGCCACATCATCCACGCCTTGCGCCTGGCGAAACCGCAGGTGCTGGCGATCTCGATTTACCCGCGCAGCAAGGCCTTCATCCAGCACCAGAAGCGGCATTACGCGAAGGTGTTTGAGGGGACGGGGGTTGAATTGCGGTTTTTTGATTCCAAGAGCCATGCGTTGGGTGGCCCCAAGCTATCGATTCCAGTCGAAGTTTAGTACTGACCGATCTGACGCATTCGCGAGCAAGCCCGCTCCCACATGGGATCTGTGTCGTTCACAAATCCCATGTGGGAGCGGGCTTGCTCGCGAAGCTTTTACAGTCAACTCATTCTTCGGTGCTATGCACCACCACCAGCAACTGCGCCTGTACCTCACCCACCGAACGAATCCGGTGCGGTTTTTGCGCATTGAAGTGCAGCGCATCGCCACGATCAAGCAGCACGCGCTCGTTCATGAAGTCCACTTCCACCCGCCCCTCGTGGACGAACAGAAACTCCTCGCCCAGATGCTCCTTGAAGGTTTTGTCGGTGAACTCCGCCGGCGGGTAAATGATGAACGGCAGCAGACTGCGTTCACTGACCTGATGGGCCAGCACCGCGTAACCCGGATTGTTGCCGCTGGCCCCCAAAGGTTGCCGCTCGTGGCTGCGCACCAGGCTGTAGCTGTCGAGGCCGGCGTTGTCTTCAGAAAACAACTCCTCGACCTTCACGTTCAGCGCCTTGGCCAGTTTCAACGCTGCCGCAATCGACGGCGTGTTCAACCCGCGCTCGACTTTCGACAGGTAACTCTTGGTCATGCCGGATTGTTCGGCCAGCGCTTCCAACGTCACGCCAAGTTTTTTTCTTAGTAATTTCAAACGGATAGACATGTGGAGCGATTAATCCATCAAGGAGGCAACGATTTACCCTTGCCAATGACACAATGTGTCATATAGGCTCTTTAGTGTCATTTGCACTCACCGACGACTTTGCGAGGAACCGGTGAGCGGCAAACCCGACGTCCATTGAATCACCCAAAGGACACCGATATGGCCAAGACATTAGCACTGCCCAAAGAGCAACTGGTCAAGCACGCGCTGAGCCAAATGCAAAATACCCTGGCGGATAATACGTGGACCGCCCGGCAAAAGCTGGCCCTGACCTGCCGTATTCTGTTCGAGCACGGTCACGATTCCGGCCTTGCCGGGCAAATCACCGCCCGTGGCCCGCAGCCCGGCACTTACTACACTCAACAACTGGGCCTGGGTTTCGACGAAATCACCGCGGGCAACCTGCTGCTGGTCAACGAAGACCTGGAGGTGCTCGAAGGCCACGGCATGCCCAACCCGGCCAATCGATTTCACAGTTGGGTATACCGCGCCCGCCCGGACGTGAACTGCATCATCCACACCCATCCGACCCACGTTGCCGCCTTGTCGATGCTGGAAGTACCGTTGCAGATTTCCCACATGGACCTCTGCCCGCTCTATGACGATTGCGCGTTTCTCGAAGGCTGGCCGGGTGTGCCGGTGGGCAACGAGGAAGGCGAGTTGATTGCCGGGGCACTGGGCGACAAACGGGCGATCCTGCTTTCGCACCACGGCCAATTGTCCACCGGCAACACCATCGAGGAAGCCTGTGTCATCGCGCAGCTGATCGAACGTGCCGCGAAGCTGCAACTGTTGGCGATGAGCGCCGGGACCATCAAGCCGATCATCCCCGCGCTGGGCCGCGAAGCCCATGACTGGATCGCCCGGCCGAAACGTCACGCCGCCGCTTTCAACTACTACGCCCGGCAGAGCCTGCGCCAACACGCCGATTGCCTGAACTGACCCCAGACCTTTTTGAACGGAGATACACCATGTCCACCGCCAACATTCACGGCATCATCGGCTACACCATCACCCCTTTCACCGCCCATGGCGAAGGCGTTGACCTGGACGCCCTCGGACGCTCCATCGACCGCCTGATCGAGAGCGGCGTGCACGCCATCGCACCGCTGGGCAGCACCGGCGAAGGTGCCTACCTGAGCGACGCGGAGTGGGATCAGGTCAGCGAATTCAGTATCAAGCACGTGGCCAAACGCGTGCCGACCGTCGTCAGCGTGTCCGACCTGACCACCGCCAAAGCGGTGCGTCGCGCGCGCTTCGCCGAAGTCCATGGCGCCGATGTGGTGATGGTGCTGCCCGCGTCCTACTGGAAACTCAGTGAAGCGGAAATCCTTGCCCATTACCGCGCCATCGGCGACAGCATCGGCGTGCCGATCATGCTCTACAACAACCCGGCCACCAGCGGCACCGACATGTCGGTGGACCTGATCCTGCGCATCGTCAAGGCCGTGGAAAACGTAACCATGGTCAAGGAGAGCACCGGCGACATCCAGCGCATGCATCAACTGCAACGTCTCGGCGACGGCCAGGTGCCGTTCTACAACGGCTGCAATCCGTTGGCCCTGGAGGCCTTTGCCGCTGGCGCAAAAGGCTGGTGTACCGCTGCGCCGAACCTGATCCCGCAGCTCAACCTGGATTTGTATGAAGCGGTGCTGGCCAATGATTTGGCCAAGGCCCGCGAGCTGTTCTATCGCCAGTTGCCGCTGCTGGACTTCATTCTCAAGGGTGGCTTGCCGGCGACGATCAAGGCGGGTTTGCGGGCAACAGGTCTGGAGGTAGGGGATCCGCGATTGCCGGTGTTCCCGTTGAGTGAGGCGGGGGTTAGTCAGCTTCAAGGCCTACTCAAAGCCTTACGTTGAATTCAGGTTAAACACCCCCCTGTGGGAGCGAGCTTGCTCGCGATGAGGCCATTACATTCAACACAGATATTGACTGTCAGACCGTCATCGCGAGCAAGCTCCCACAGGGATTGGTACTGGATTTGAAAGTAGTGATCAAAGCACCGGTAAGGTCTTGTCCTTGACCACCTTGGTCGGGCCGTTGGCCTTCACGCTGGCGATGCCTTTCTCCATGGCGGCGTCGGAGGAATAGGTTTCGCTGCTGCCGATGATCTCGTGGTTACCAGCCTTGAGGTTGAAATACGGGTGGCCGTCCTTGGTGGTTTTCTTCTCGTAGCGCTCATCCAGCGGGCTGTTGGCCTGGACCGAGGCGATGCCTTTGTCGGCGGCGGCGTGGGTGGTGTACAGCTCGCTGGTCAGAATGGTCTCGGCGTTGGCCGCCTTGAGGACAAACCTGAACTGGCCATTGCTGCTTTTGCTCACTTCATACCATCCGGACATGCTGTTTCTCCTTGGCGATTGAGAGGTTGCGCGCTTCACAGTAAAGACCAGCCAGGTGTTTCTGTCGCCTGTACGGGCCCCATCGCGGGCAAGCCCGCTCCCACAGTGTTCAAGGTGAAACACAGATTGTGTGAACACCAACAATCCCTGTGGGAGCGGGCTTGCCCGCGATGGGGGCGATGCGGTCGCCGCTACTTCATCACCGTGCGCACCACCGACAACTCCGGAGACTGCGTCCGCCGCTGGCTCAGATACCGCGTACAACTGACCCGCAGGAACGAAGCGAAATTGACCACCTCACCGCGATAGTCCATCACCTCTTCATACAGCTTGGCGATCAACTGATTGGTGGTCATGCCGTCGACCTCGGCGATTTCGCTGAGGATGTCCCAGAACTGATTCTCCAGCCGCAGGGTAGTGACCACCCCGCAGATGCGCAGCGAGCGGGAGCGCGATTCGTAGAGAATCGGGTCGGCTTTGACGTACAGCTCGCACATGGACATATCCCTCGTTACAGCGTGATTTTGGTACCCAGCAACCCCAGGAAACCGGCCAGCCAGTTCGGGTGCGCAGGCCAGGCCGGCGCCGTGGCCAGATTGCCTTGAACATGGCCGTCCGTCACCGGAATGTCGATATACGTACCGCCCGCCAGGCGCACTTCCGGAGCGCAGGCCGGATAAGCGCTGCATTCACGGCCTTCGAGAATACCCGCTGCCGCCAGCAACTGCGCGCCATGGCACACGGCGGCGATCGGCTTGCCGGCCTGGTCGAATGCGCGCACCAGTTCCAGGACCTTTTCGTTCAGGCGCAGGTACTCTGGCGCACGACCGCCCGGAATCAGCACGGCGTCATAATCGGCGGCGTTGACCTTGGCGAAGTCGAAGTTGAGGGCAAACAGGTGACCGGGCTTTTCGCTGTAGGTCTGGTCGCCTTCAAAGTCATGGATCGCCGTGCGCACGGTCTGGCCGGCGGTTTTGTCCGGGCAAACGGCGTGCACCGTGTGACCGACCATCAGCAGCGCCTGGAACGGCACCATCACCTCATAGTCTTCGACGTAATCACCAACCAGCATCAGAATTTTTTTCGCAGCCATGGGGAGGACTCCTCTGGAAGTGGGCGTGCAGGAGTATTCAAGGTAGTCCTTATCGGGCAAGGCGGGTAACAACCGGCTACTACCTGATGGACCGCGTTATCGTTCTTCGCGAGCAAGCCCGCTCCCACAAGGGGAACGCATTCCAATGTGGGAGCGGCGGTGCGGCGATCCGACTTGCTCGCGAAGAGGCCCGCAAACTGTACGGATAAGTCTGTGCCTAGCTGTAACAGCGGACAACCCATGGTTTATGGCTATATGGAGCCTTACCCCATCACCCACGATTCTGGTTGCCATCATGTCCTCGCGCGAAAACACCGGCATGGTCCTGGGCCTGCTCGGCGTTGTGATCTTCAGCCTCACCCTGCCCTTCACGCGGATCGTCGTGCAGGAACTCCACCCGTTGCTCAACGGCCTGGGCCGGGCGCTGTTTGCGGCGGTTCCGGCGGCATTGCTGTTGCTCTGGCGCCGAGAAAAATGGCCGACCTGGAAACAGGTAAAAGGCCTGATGCTGGTGATGACCGGGGTGATCCTCGGTTTCCCGGTGTTGTCGGCCTGGGCCATGCAAACCTTGCCGGCATCCCACGGTGCGCTGGTCAATGGTTTGCAGCCACTGTGCGTGGCGCTGTACGCCGCATGGCTGTCCCATGAACGGCCTTCGAAAGCGTTCTGGGCCTGCGCCGCATTGGGCAGTGCGCTGGTGCTCGGTTATGCGCTGATCAGCGGTGCCGGCAGCATCCAGGCCGGTGACCTGCTGATGCTTGGCGCCATTGCCGTGGGCGGGCTGGGCTACGCCGAGGGAGGCCGACTGGCCAGGGAGATGGGCGGCTGGCAGGTGATCTGCTGGGCGCTGGTACTGTCGACGCCGCTGTTGATCGGCCCGGTGGTGTATCTGGCACTACAACACCAGGGCGAGGTTTCCGCCAGGACCTGGTGGGCCTTCGGTTATGTCTCGCTGTTTTCGCAGTTCATCGGCTTCTTCGCCTGGTACGCCGGCCTGGCCATGGGCGGCATTGCCCGGGTCAGCCAGATTCAGTTGCTGCAGATCTTCTTCACCATCGCCTTCTCGGCGTTGTTCTTCGGTGAACATGTGGAGCCGATCACCTGGCTGTTTGCCGGTGGGGTGATTGTGACGGTGATGCTGGGGCGCAGGACCGCAATCAAACCCAGTGTGGGAGCGGGCTTGCTCGCGAATGCGGCGCCACATTCAACATCAATATCGACTGACCCAACGCCTTCGCGAGCAAGCCCGCTCCCACAGAATCAGAGGTAGCCGTCCGCGCGCAGCAACGTTTCCAGGCAATGCTCGCTGATGTGGTAGAACTCCTTCAGCTCCTGAATCTTTGCCAATAGCTGGGCCGGTTCCACCGGCTCGGCGCGCTTGACCGCCAGGATCATCTTGTTCTTGTTGGTGTGGTCCAGCGAGATGAACTCGAACACCTTGGTCTCGTAGCCGCAGGCCTCCAGGAACAACGCGCGCAAACTGTCGGTGACCATCTCCGCCTGCTGGCCCAGGTGCAAGCCGTATTGCAGCATCGGCTTGAGCAGCGCCGGGCTCTGGATTTGCAGGCGGATCTGTTTGTGGCAGCACGGCGAGCACATGATGATCGACGCGCCGGAACGGATACCGGTGTGGATCGCATAGTCAGTGGCGATATCGCAGGCATGCAGGGCGATCATCACGTCCAGCTCGCTCGGTGCCACGCTGCGCACGTCACCGCACTTGAACACCAGGCCGGGGTGTTCAAGCCTGGCGGCTGCCGTGTTGCACAGGGTAACCATGTCTTCACGCAGCTCGACGCCGGTCACCTCGCCTTCGGCCTTCAAGGTGTTGCGCAGGTAATCGTGGATGGCGAAGGTCAGGTAACCCTTGCCCGAACCGAAGTCCGCCACGCGCACCGGCTTGTCCAGCGCCAGGGGTGACGAGGTCAGTGCATGGCTGAACACTTCGATGAACTTGTTGATCTGCTTCCACTTGCGTGACATCGCCGGGATCAGCTCATGCTGCTTGTTGGTTACGCCAAGGTCGGCGAGAAACGGCCGGCTCAAGTCCAGGAACCGGTTTTTCTCACGGTTGTGCTCGGCCGATGGCACTTCACGCAATTGCTGAGGTTTGCTCTTGAACAGCGATGACTTGCCCTTTTTGCTGTATTCGAGCTGGGCTTCGTCGGTCAACGACAACAAATGCGCATTTTTGAACGACGCCGGCAGCAACCCGGCAATGCTCGCCACGCCTTCGGCCAGCGGCAGGTTCTTGGTGATATCGCGGGTCTTGTAGCGATAGACGAAAGACAGGCAAGGCTGCGCCTTGACCGTCACCGGCTTGATGATGATCCGCTGCAGATCCGTTTCATCGCCTGCGTACTTGGCCAGCACCAGTTTGATGAACGCATTGTGCTCGAGGCCGGCTTGCAGCAGTTCGATGAACTGGGCGTGATGATCCGGCGCGAGGCTGGCGGGAGTGGCGGTGACGGACATGAAAAAACGGCCTCAGGCGATACAAATCAGAGAATGCCGGTATTTTAAGGGGGACGAGGACTTTGGGCACGGGGTTATTTTGTGGCAGGTCCCAGTCACGTAGCCCAGGACCTCGATACAAGCATTGAAGCTTCAGGGTTCCACCAGGCGAAGCTTGCGATTGTTCGGTGAATTAATGATGTGTTTGACGATCAGTCCCACTGGCACCGCCCAGGTCAGGCCATTGGCAGGGTCAGTCACCACGGCGACCGTTTCGGAACTCGCATCGATGTCCAGGCGCCGACGGTCGTTGCACGACTTGAGTACGCCATAGGCACGGCTGACCAGCCTTTCGGCCAGGAACATCGGTACATCCATACTCTGCAGATGCTTCACTGCGCGACAAAACAGGACTTGATCATCGATCCCCCCTTCACTTTCATGACGCCCCAGAAACGCCTGGGCAATAGCCAATAGCTCCTCATTCAGACCTGCACTTTCACCGATGACCTTCATGCTCACGTCTCCTGCGACACTTCTGTCGTGCCAGGACTGACGGCAACAGGCCGGGAGGCACGGCGCAAATCGGGTCCGGCGCAAGGCAGGCGTACGGCCGGGTTGGGCATGCCACTGGGCGAAAGCTCATGGGTCATTTCAAATTCGGCACGTACGGACCAACCGCAAGCTTCCGACGTGCATTGCAGATACGCCACCCGCAGGAAAATATGCCGGCCTTCGCTGGTGCGGATGCGCATCCGGCTCAAGCAGTGCGGGCACACCATTTTATAAGTACTCATGCTTGGATCCCGAGGGTCATTGGGTGGCAATCAACCTGATCAAACGCAATACTGCTTGAGGCGTTCATCGCGGCGCTCCGGGCTTGCGAACGGTGTCTGCCAGGCATAAGGAACTGCATCGGGCAGACGCGTAATGGGGTCGAGCCATGCTCGTAGGAAATCACCCTGATACCATTAGGAAGTTTCGACATCGTATTCTTCTGACTCATCTTTGATGATTGATTACTTACAAGAAAAAAAGTACTCATTACGCATAAATTAGGCACTCAAAAAGCATATGTCAAAAGGAAGAGGCTCAAATTGCGTAGCAAAAAATCACAAGCTGTTCTGGCTCGTCTAAAGCAAGTTACCGGCACAAAAACCGATGCTTCTTTATCTTCCGCGCTACAGATCAGTCCACAAACCCTTAGTAGCTGGCGAGGCCGCGACAGCACACCTTACTCATTATGCGTAGAAATCGCACAAACCCGGGGCATATCCCTTGACTGGCTGTTGCTGGGCGAAGGGCCGATTCTGAGACAAGCAGTTACTGATTCTTCGCAGACCGGTCAGGAAAGCACGACACGGGAAAACACCATTCTCGCACTGTGGCGGTTGCTCGACGAAAACGATCGCGGCGCCATACAAAACGCACTCGAGGAAAAGCAACGACTGCGCGATATGGAACTCAGGCTTTCCGAAATGGCCGCTATCCTGGCAACACTCAAACCTTCGAATGAAACCTGATGAACGGTGTCATTCGAAGTTGCATGGCTTCAAGAAACGCCCGCCCCGGCTATCAAGGCAATCCCGTTCACGCCCCCTCATTTTCGTCCTCTCAGGTGTCGAATGATTTCGCCGATTCCGACACCATCGACCCATTGCATAAGCTTGATGCTGATGGGAATAACGATCATCGCGCAAAGAAAGGCTGTTACCCCACCGGTCAGAAAAGGCGCCAGCGGATGTGCGACAGGCGTAAAGAGGTAACCGACACCTGCAGACAGCATCCAGGAACCGATACGCTGCCAGGCCTTGAAGCTGGTGCGAGTGGTCGTGACCAGCCACGCGCCGAGCATTGCACCGAACAGTACTTCGCCATCGACAACCGGCAACGTCGCAATGCCCATTCCCAACATGAGCCCATTGATGCCGTTGTAGGCCGAATCAGTCAGGCTCATGCGCACCCCGCGCAACGACCGAGTCCACGATTATCGCGCCCGACTCGATCGCTTTGAGCAATGCGCAGGTACGTGAGCTGACGTCGAACTTTCGGCGAATATTGGCGAAGTGAAAATTGACGGTAGATTCCGTGCAATTCTCGATCCTGGCGATTTCCCAGGAAGTTTTGCCCTTGAAACACCACATCAGGATTTGCGTTTCTTTCGCCGTCAGTTTCGCCTTGGGCTTGCTTCCCTCAGCGCCATTGGCTGCACGTGCCAAAGAGTCAATCGATTGTCGGGTTGTCATAAGAATCCCTCTTCGCGGGAACGCCCGTCGCTGGGCGTCCACTGTTGGAGAGAAATACTGACGACAAGGCCGAACCCGGACAATTGGCGGGAGTTGTAGCGGCGAGCGCTACACAACGCCAGGGAGGACTTAGCCGAGCACCACCAAGCGGTTCGGCAGTTCATTGCGCATATGAGTCACGGGCACGTGCACCTTGAGCAGCTCGCCGCAGGCTTCGACGCAGCTGACAAAACCCTGCAACGTCTGCCCCTGCTTCACCTGTTGGGTGAAGGTGGCGACGATGGCCTCCCAGTTCTTGTTGTCCAAGCGACTGGAAATGCCTTCATCCACCAGAATCTCCACATAACGCTCGGCTTCGGAGACGAAGATCAGAACACCGGTGCTGCCTTCGGTGTGGTGCAGGTTCTGCTCCAGGAACTGCCGGCGCGCCAGATTCGAGGCGCGCCAGTGGCGCACCGAGCGCGGGATCAGATGGGTAGTGACTTTCGGCAGACGAAACACCAGGCACAGGACGATGAAGATGGCCCATTGCACCAGCAGCAGGCTGTGCAGGGTCAGCCAACCGGTGAGGTAATGCACGATGCCCGGCACCAGCAGCGCCAGCAGGCTGGCCCACAGCAACGGGATGTACGCATAGTCGTCGGCGCGGGCCGCGAGCACGGTCACCAGTTCTGCGTCGGTGTCGCGCTCGACCCGGGCGATTGCCTCGGCAACTTTGCGTTGTTCGTGTTCAGTCAGTAATGCCATGTCGTGAAATGCCTGCTCATTTTTATTATCACCAGCCGCCGGACGAACCGCCCCCGCCGAAACTGCCTCCACCGCCGCTGAAGCCTCCACCTCCACCGCCGCCGCCAAACCCGCCACCGCCAAAGCCGCCCCCGGATCCTCCGGAGCCGCCCCGGCCGGCGGGAAGGATACCGAGCATCTGACACACAAAAACAGTCAGGATGAACAGCATCACCAAAAACACCAGCAAGCCGGGATGTCGCGAGACGAAATCGTCCCCCGGATCGCCTCTGGATTCATACGCCGTGGAGGGTTCGTCCAAGGGGTTGCCGCCCAGCACCACCAGCATTGCCGCCACGCCGTCACTGATGCCTTTACTGAAGTTGCCGGTCTTGAATGCCGGGGTGATGACCTGGTTGATGATCACTGAACTCTGAGCATCGGTCAGGCGATCCTCCAGGCCATACCCGACTTCGATACGCAACCGGCGCTCGTTCCGGGCGACGATCAGCAGGGCGCCGTTGTTCTTGTCCTTCTGCCCGATCCCCCAGTGGCGGCCGAGCTGGTAACCGAAGTCGGCGATGTCGGTGCCCTGCAAGTCCGGCAACGTCACGACCACTAGCTGCTCGCCGGTGGCCTGTTCATGGGCCTGAAGCTGCTGGTTGAGCTGCTCGCGCACCACAGGCTCGATCATCTGCGCGTTGTCGACCACGCGCCCGGTCAGCGCCGGAAAACTCAGTTCGGCCCGGGCCGTGATCGCCACCACCCACAACAACAGCATCAGGCCCGTTTTCAACACGCGCATTGGCTACCTCTTCCATCCCGAACCTGGCCTGTAGGAGCTGCCGCAGGCTGCGATCTTTTGACCTTGACCTTTGGCGCTCGCGAAAAAATCAACGGCAAAAGATCGCAGCCTGCGGCAGCTCTTACAGGGTTGCGTCAGAATTTGACTTCCGGGGCCTTTTCCGAACCCGGCGTGGCTTCGAAGGTCTCACGCACCGGCAGGTCGCTGTACATCACCGTGTGCCACAGACGACCGGGAAAGGTGCGGATCTCGGTGTTGTATTTCTGCACCGCGAGGATGAAATCGCGCCGGGCCACGCTGATGCGGTTCTCGGTGCCTTCGAGCTGTGATTGCAGGGCGAGGAAGTTCTGGTTGGCCTTGAGGTCCGGATAACGCTCGGAGACCACCATCAAACGGCTCAGGGCGCCGCTGAGCTGATCCTGGGCCTGTTGGTACTGCTTGAGTTTTTCCGGGTTGTCGAGGGTCGAGGCATCCACCTGGATCGACGTGGCCTTGGCCCGGGCCTCAATGACCGCGGTCAGTGTCTCTTCTTCATGTTTTGCGTAGCCCTTGACCGTTTCCACCAGGTTGGGAATCAGGTCGGCGCGCCGCTGATACTGGTTCTGCACCTGGCCCCAGGCGGCCTTGGCCTGTTCGTCGAGGGTCGGGATGTTGTTGATGCCGCAGGCGGTCAGCAACGTGGCCAGCATCAGCAGCGTGACGACCTGCAAACGCGAGCGGTAGGTTGGACTTGCATTCATCAGGATGTCGCTCCCTTGTACATTCATGAAAAAACCGACCGTGAAACCTTCTGGACCGGCTCTTGGGGCATAATCGCCCGCGCCTCTGGATTGCAACGGGCCGATGGGCTAAAAAGAGGCCCTGCGCGAAAACGCATCCGCCACCTGGCAGTCGTTTTTTGGCTCTGGTTTTTTGAGCCGGCACCCGAACAACAATAGACGCTCCCTAAATTTTGGCTGGCCGGCGTGCATATCGCCGTTTGGGCCCTTGAGAAAACTATTCATGAAGAAGCTGTGTTTGCTGGGCCTGTTCGTCAGCCTGGCCAGTCATAACGTATTGGCCGCCACGACGCCCGCACCCCTGGAGAACAAGGAAGCCTTCGTCAGCAACCTGATGAAGCAAATGACCCTCGATGAAAAAATCGGCCAGTTGCGCCTGATCAGCATCGGCCCGGAAATGCCTCGCGAGATGATCCGCAAGGAAATCGCGGCGGGCAACATCGGCGGTACGTTCAACTCGATCACCCGTCCGGAAAACCGGCCGATGCAGGACGCCGCCATGCGCAGCCGCCTGAAGATCCCGATGTTCTTCGCCTACGACGTGATCCACGGCCACCGCACCATTTTCCCGATCCCGCTGGCCCTGGCCTCGAGTTGGGACATGGATGCCATCGGCCTGTCCGGGCGCATCGCCGCCAAGGAAGCCGCGGCTGACAGCCTCGACATCACCTTCGCGCCGATGGTCGACATCTCCCGCGACCCGCGCTGGGGCCGCACCTCCGAAGGCTTCGGCGAAGACACCTACCTGGTGTCGCGCATTGCCGGCGTGATGGTCAAGGCGTTCCAGGGTACTGGCGCCAATGCCGCCGACAGCATCATGGCCAGCGTCAAGCACTTCGCCCTGTACGGCGCGGTCGAGGGTGGCCGCGACTACAACGTGGTCGACATGAGCCCGGTCAAGATGTACCAGGACTACCTGCCACCGTACCGCGCCGCCATCGATGCCGGCGCTGGCGGGGTCATGGTCGCGCTGAACTCGATCAACGGCGTGCCGGCCACCGCCAACACCTGGCTGATGAACGACCTGCTGCGCAAGGAGTGGGGCTTCAAGGGGCTGGCCGTGAGCGACCACGGGGCGATTTTCGAGCTGATCAAGCACGGCGTTGCCGCCGACGGTCGCGAAGCAGCGAAGCTGGCGATCAAGGCCGGCATCCACATGAGCATGAACGACACCCTGTACGGCAAAGAGCTGCCAGGGCTCTTGAAGTCCGGCGAGATCCAGCAGAGCGACATCGACAACGCCGTGCGTGCGGTGCTCGATGCCAAGTACGACATGGGCCTGTTCAAGGACCCGTACCTGCGCATCGGCAAGGCCGAGGACGATCCGGTCGACACCTACGCCGACAGCCGCCTGCACCGCGCCGAGGCCCGTGATGTGGCACGCCGCAGCCAGGTGTTGCTGAAGAACCGGAACGAGACCCTGCCGCTGAAGAAGACCGCGAAAATCGCGCTGGTCGGTCCGCTGGCCAAGGCGCCCATCGACATGATGGGCAGTTGGGCCGCCGCCGGCAGGCCAGCGCAGTCCGTCACCCTGTTCGACGGCATGACCAACGCCCTGGGCGATAAATCGACACTGATCTATGCCCGTGGCGCCAACATCACCAGCGACCCGAAAATCCTCGGCTACCTGAACTTCCTCAACTTCGACGCCCCGGAAGTGGTGGATGACCCGCGCCCGGCGAACGTGCTGATCGACGAAGCGGTGAAAGCGGCCAAGGATGCGGATGTCGTCGTTGCCGCCGTTGGCGAATCCCGTGGCATGTCCCACGAATCGTCGAGCCGCACCGACCTGAACATCCCGGAAAACCAGCGCGAGCTGATCCGTGCCCTGAAAGCCACCGGCAAACCGCTGGTGCTGGTGTTGATGAACGGTCGTCCACTGACGATCCTCGAGGAGAAGGAACAGGCTGACGCGATCCTCGAAACCTGGTTCACCGGCACCGAAGGCGGCAACGCCATCGCTGATGTGCTGTTCGGCGACTACAACCCGTCGGGCAAACTGCCGATCAGCATCCCGCGTTCGGTCGGCCAGATTCCGACCTACTACAACCACCTGACCATTGGCCGGCCGTTCACCCCGGGCAAGCCGGGCAACTACACCTCGCAGTACTTCGATGACACCACAGGCCCCCTCTACCCGTTCGGCTATGGCCTGAGCTACACCGAGTTCAACCTGAGCGACATGGCCCTGTCGTCGACCACGCTGAACAAGACCGGCAAGCTCGACGCCAGTGTCACGGTGAAAAACACTGGCAAGCGCGACGGTGAAACCGTGGTGCAGTTGTACATCCAGGACGTGGCAGGCTCGATGATCCGCCCGATCAAGGAACTGAAGAACTTCCAGAAAGTGATGATCAAGGCCGGCGAGCAGAAGGTCGTGCACTTCACCATCACCGAGGACGACCTGAAGTTCTACAACACCCAGCTCAAGTACGCGGCGGAGCCGGGCAAGTTCAACGTGCAGATCGGCCTGGATTCAGAGGACGTGACGCAGCAGAGTTTTGAGTTGCTGTAAACCCGGCAACAACGCAATACAAATGTGGGAGCGGGCTTGCTCGCGAAGACGGAGTGTCAGTCAATGAAGATGTCGACTGACAGACCGCTTTCGCGAGCAAGCCCGCTCCCACATTAGGTTTCTGGTGTTTGAAGGATTGGGATCAACCGCGCCGATCCAGCAGATTCACCACCACCCGATCCACCCATCCCCACACCCGCTGCTTGACCCGCCGCCACAACGGCCGACGTTTCCATTCTTCCAGGCTGACTTGCTGGCTCAGGGCGAAGTCGTGCTCGAAACTCGCCGCCACCGACCGGGTCAATCCGGGGTCCAGTGCTTCCAGGTTGGCTTCCAGGTTGAAGCGTAGGTTCCAGTGATCGAAGTTGCACGAACCGATGCTCACCCAGTCGTCGATCAGGACCATTTTCAGGTGCAGAAAACACGGCTGGTATTCGTAGATCTTCACCCCGGCCTTGAGCAGCCGCGGGTAGTAACGATGCCCGGCGTAGCGCACGGAGGGGTGATCGGTACGCGGGCCGGTCAGCAGCAAGCGCACATCCACGCCGCGGGCAGCCGCCCGGCGCAGGGAGCGGCGGACTTTCCAGGTCGGCAGAAAATACGGCGTGGCCAGCCAGATTCGTCGTTGACCGCTGTTCAGGGCGCGCACCAGCGATTGCAGAATGTCCCGGTGTTGACGGGCGTCGGCATAGGCCACCCGGCCCATGCCCTCGCCACTGGACGGTACACGGGGTAACCGCGGCAAGCCGAAATGCGAGGCCGGCCGCCAGGCGCGGCGATGGCGGTTGGCGATCCACTGACGATCGAACAGCAGCTGCCAATCGAGCACCAGCGGGCCGGTGATTTCCACCATCACTTCGTGCCATTCGCTGACGTCTTCGCCCGGCGTCCAGAACTCATCGGTGACGCCCGTGCCGCCGACCACGGCCAGGCTCTGGTCCACCAGCAGCAGCTTGCGGTGATCGCGGTAGAAGTTGCCGACCCAGCGTCGCCAGCTCAGGCGATTGTAAAAACGCAGCTCCACCCCGGCGGCCATCAGTCGCTGGCGCAAGGCCAGGGTGAAGGCGAGGCTGCCGTAATCATCGAACAGACAGCGCACCCGCACACCGCGCTCGGCGGCCTGCACCAATGCCTGGACCATGGCTTCGGCGCAAGCGCCCGCCTCCACCAGATACAGCTCCAGCTCCACCTGTTCTTCTGCGCGGGCAATCGCCACCAGCATGCGCGGAAAAAACTGCGGGCCATCGATCAGCAGTTCGAAGTGGTTGCCTTCACGCCAGGGAAAAATCGCTCCGGCCATGTCAACGCGCCGTAAAAATCAGCACCGCACCCACCGGCACCGAAAGACTGATGGCCGAGAGGCCGGCCATTTTGCGCAACGTTTCCAGACCCGGTGCCAGATCGAAATCCTCGGCGTTGACCACCAGCGGTTCGAGGGTCACCACCTGGAAGCGCCGGTCATCGAGACGGGTGGCCAGCAGTTCGGCCTGGTACTCGTGTTGCTTGCCGTGCAGGTCGACCATCAGCGGCAGGCGCAATTCCAGCTGCGCACCGGGAGCGAGGTCGTTGATCGGGCGCAGATCAATTTTCGTGGTGATCAAGGCGTCGGGGAACCGCTCGACCTGGAACAGCTCCTTGCGCATGCGCTCATCGCGCAACGGGATGCCGCTGTTGATCGACTCCAGTTCGACTTCCACCTGCGCCAGCCCCTGGGGATCGACTTTGCCGTGCAGCACCAGAAAGCGCTGCACTTCGGAAACATTGGCGTTTTTGGTGCTGACAAACGACAGGCGTGAAGATTCGCCATCCAGGTACCAATCGGCACGGGCCGACACCGCGGCACCGGTCAGCAGTAGGAAAGTGAGGGTTTGAAGGGTGGAGCGCTTGAACATAGAGACTCGTGGGGCAGATAAACCTGTGCTGAACCTTAACCGGCCCTCAGCGCATTGCAAGCCGTCTACTGCACCAAATCCGCTTTTGTGGCGAGGGAGCTTGCTCCCGCTCGGCTGCGAAGCAGTCGCAAAACCTGCAACCGAGTGCTGCCTGAAGAAACCGAATGGCTGATTTCGGGAGTGCTTCGCACTCCAGCGGGAGCAAGCTCCCTCGCCATAGAAGCTCCCTCGCCACAAAAGCCCGGTCGCTCCACTCAAGGTTGCAAGCGACAACCCTGGCGCTCGCCGATCCACTCGGCGCCGTTGCTGCGGCCCATGCCGCTGACCGTTACACGCTTGCCGGCCGGGTCATCGGTAAAGCCGCTGGCGGGCAGCCACTGTTTCACATAACCGTGGCAGTACTCGGTGTCATTGTTCATCACGTAGCGGCACGAACAGTATTCCTTGGCGGTGTAGGCGCTGATGATGTCGGGGAACGCCCACAGCGCCACCCGCTCGTGCCAGATCCAGCCGAGCAAGGCGATCAGCGCAATCAGCAATAGCGAACTGACCGGTCGACGACGGATGAAACCGGTCATGGCTGCACCTTCCCGGCAAAGGCCTTGAGCGCGAGCCTGAGCAATTCGTTGTGCCGGTAACTGCCGTCGCGGTCATCGCCGTAGCGGACGATCACCAACCGTTCGCTGGGAACCACATACATCGCCTGCCCCCAATGCCCCAGTGCAGCGAAGGTATCGGCGGGGGCATCGGGCCAGGGTTGTGCCGCGCCCTCAACCGCTCGATTGAGCCACCACTGGCCGCCGGGGACGGCATCGTCTTCGTGGGCATGATAGTGAGCGAATGGCTCGCGGTTGAACGCCACCCAGTCCTTGGGCAGCAACTGTCTGTCTCCCCAGCGCCCCTCGCGGGCCATCAACAGACCGACCCGGGCCAGATCCCGTGCCGTCAGGTAGGCATAGGACGACGCGACGAACGTGCCGGTGGCATCGGTTTCCCAAACGGCGTGGCGAATGCCCAGCGGTTCGAACACTGCAGTCCATGGATAGTCGGGATAGCGTTCGGGGCCGACGATGGTTTTCAGCGCGGCGGACAACAGGTTGCTGTCGCCGCTGGAGTAGCGAAAGGCCTGACCCGGCGCGGCATACGCAGCATGCGCCGCAGTGAACGCGGCCATGTCGTGGTGCCCGCGGGTGTAGAGCATGGCCACCACCGAAGATTTCAGCGGGGCGTATTCGTAGTCTTCTTGCCAGTCCAGGCCTGAGGCCCAGTGCAGCAAGTCAGCCATGGTCATGTCGGGATGTTTTTGCAGGGGCGGATAAAACTTCGCCACCGGGTCGCTGAGTTTGAAAAAGCCTTCGCCATAGGCCACGCCGAGGACAGCGGCCATCAGGCTCTTGCTGATCGACCAGGTCAGGTGCGGCGTCTCGGCCGTCGTCACGCCGGCGTAGCGTTCGTAGATCAACTGGCCGTCGCGGATCACCAGCAAGGCATCGGTGCGAATGCCCTGGCGAGTGCTGTCATCGCGGGACGGGAAGGCGTAGGCCTCCAACGCTTGAAGCGCCGGGCCAGTCGGCGTCGGGGTGGTCGGCCATTGCTCGGCGGGCCAGTACTCGGCCTGGGCCGTGACGCAGAGCAACAGCAGGAAAATCAGGGACAAGCCTTTGGGCATGGCGGGGGCTCGGAGATTGAACCTGCTGAGCCTAGTCGAGGTTAATGACAGTTCTGAAATTTGTAGCGCCAATAAAGACGTCTTCGCTGGCAAGCCAGCTCCCACAGGGATCTCTGGCGCACACAAGATCATGCAAGACACAGAACTTGTGGGAGCTGGCTTGCCAGCGATGAGGCCCGTCAATGCACCGCCAACGCCTTGGCCAACCTCTTCCCCCGGGCCCCCGCCGCCAGATCCATCACCGCTTGATCGCGCTGCCACATCGCCGCCCACTCCGGGGGCCCACCGGCCATGGCCTCATTCACCTCAGTCTTGAGCGCGTCGAACTGCGCGAACAACCCGCCAAGCACCAGATGCCCGGCCAGACTGGTCGGTGGCTGGCGGCTGGTTTCCGCGCAACCTGCCAACAGCCCCAGCAGACGCAATTGCAAGGATTGCGGCCAGGCACAGTCCCGGCCGATCCCATACAGCCACGCCGTCATGGCGCTCAGAACATAGATGTCTTCCAGCGTGCGGAACGGTTTGACGTACGCATCCCAGCCGTCCCCCGCGAGCAATTCGCACAAGGCATTATCCAGAAACAGCCGGCCGTGGCTGATGTCCGGCATCAACGGAATTGACGCCAGTTTTTCCACCCGCACACCCGGCTCATCGCGATAGATCACCGCCAGGCTCAAGCGCGGGTCGGCGCCGGGCTCCTCGCTGCGTGCCGCCACCAGCAGCCAGTCGGCGGCATCGCCGGCGGTGACGAAATCCTTGCGTCCGCTCAGGCGCAACCCGCTCAGGCGGGTCTGCATGTCGGCCGGGCGCAGGCTGCGCTGTTCGGTGGCGCACAGCGCGCCGAGGCTCAGTGGCGCGCTCGGCCAGAGCATGCGCAATGCCGCCTGATACCCCACCAGAAACGCCAGCCCCGGCGTCGCCATCCGCCGCCCGCCCAGCACGGCCAATTCAAACGGCGTGACCGTGCCCAACTGCTGCAACAAAGTCGCGAAACCTTCGGCCAGGTCCGGGTTGGCGGGCAAGCGATCACGGCGATTCAACAGGGTTTGCCAGGGCATAAGAGGCTCCTCGTGGGCTGTCATATAAGCATCACCAAAGCTTAATGGCGATGACACCGGGGCTACATAGCCTGACTTTGCACAACACGGCTAGACAAAGAAAGTCGATTCGCTGTAGCCCAAAGACGGGTGAGCAGCCCGCACGGAGATTCGCCATGACTCAGATCGCCCGCATCAGCGACACCGCCAACGAACGCCGCCTGCAAGCCGAGCGCCTCGTGGGCGCCGAGGCGCTGCAGGAAGCCCAGGCCTTGCGTTTCAACGTGTTCAGCGGCGAATTCAACGCCAAGCTCAAGGGCGCTGAACTGGGTCTGGACATGGATGACTACGACGTCCACTGCGCCCACATCGGCGTGCGCGACTTGAACACCGGGCGCCTGGTGGCGACCACCCGCTTGCTCGACCACACGGCTGCCAGCAGCCTGGGCAAATTCTACAGCGAAGAAGAATTCAGCCTCCACGGCCTGGTGCACCTGCAAGGCCCGATCCTGGAAATCGGTCGCACCTGCGTCGACCCGGCCTACCGCAACGGCGGCACCATCGCCGTGCTCTGGGGCGAACTGGCCGAAGTCCTGAACCAGGGCGGCTACAGCTACCTGATGGGTTGCGCGAGCATTCCGATGCAGGATGGCGGCGTGCAGGCCCATGCGATCATGCAGCGTCTGCGCGAACGCTACCTGTGCACCGAACACCTGCGCGCCGAGCCGAAAAACCCGCTGCCAAGCCTGGACATCCCATCCAACGTGATTGCCGAAATGCCACCGCTGCTCAAGGCCTACATGCGCCTGGGCGCGAAGATCTGCGGCGAGCCATGCTGGGACGAAGACTTCCAGGTCGCCGACGTGTTCATCCTGCTCAAGCGCGACGAACTCTGCCCGCGCTACGCCAAACACTTCAAGGCGGCCGTGTAATGAGCCGGTTGCGGGTGTACGCGCGAATCGCGCGAGTGCTGATGGTGGTGACGCTGGGCCTGGGCATGGCCAGTGTGTTTGGCGTATTCGAACGCCTGGGCCTGGCCCATTCGATGGCGCGTCGTCAGCGCTGGTCGCGATTTTTCATGGCCCGCCTGGGCAACGCCCTGCCCTTTGACGTGACCGTCCACGGCGAACTGCCGAAGACACCGATGCTCTGGGTCAGCAACCATGTGTCCTGGACCGACATTCCGCTGCTGGGCATGCTCACGCCGTTGTCGTTCCTGTCCAAGGCCGAAGTGCGCACCTGGCCGGTGGCCGGCTGGTTGGCGGCCAAGGCCGGCAGCCTGTTCATCCGTCGCGGCTCGGGGGACAGCCAGTTGATCCGCAAGCAGATGACCCGCCATCTGGAACAGGCCTACCCACTGCTGATGTTCCCGGAAGGCACCACCACCGATGGCCGTTCGCTGCGCACCTTCCATGGTCGCCTGCTGTCCGCCGCCATCGACTCCGAAGTGGCGCTGCAGCCGGTAGCGATCCGTTATGTGCGTGACGGCGAGCCTTGCGCGCTGGCGCCATTCATTGGCGACGATGATCTGCTGTCGCACCTGATGCGTCTGTTCGCCAATGACCGTGGCGGCGTAGAGATTCATCTGCTCAAGCCAATCGCTTGTGAAGGTCGGGAGCGCGCAGCACTGGCGTTCGAGGCACAGCAGGCGGTGCAGAAGGCGTTGTTTGGAACTGTCGTTGAACCTCAGCGAGCACCGATGCGCCCTGCTATCGCGGCGTGACACGATCCTTGATTCACTGAAATACCCTGTGGGAGCGAGCTTGCTCGCGATAGCGGTGGGTCATTCAGCATCATCGTTGAATGTTGATCCGCAATCGCGGGCAAGCCCGCTCCCACAGTGGTTTTAGGGTGTTGGATAGTTCCGCGCAAAATCCTGCAACTGCGGATAGAACAACCGAAAGTCCTCGCTCAACGGTTCATACAACCGTCGCAACTCCTGCATCGCCGCCGCCAGTTCCTCCGGCCGGGTCAGGCGCCGCGAGATCCCGCGCAACACCTGCTCCAGCACTTCAAATTCCTGATACGAGCCCAACCAGTCATTGGCCACCATGTGCGGCGCAATCTTCGCCAGCCGCTCCGGCAGTTGCCGCTCGCTGGACAGCACGCGGTACACGTCCGAAGTGAACAGCTCCAGCGGCTGGTCGGCGTACAGCCTCCAGTCCCGGGCCAGGCAATGGTCGAAAAACACGTCGAGCACGATCCCCGCATAGCGACGACGGGTCAGGGAGAAACGCGACAACGCGACATCCACAAGAGGATGGCGATCGGTGAACACGTCGATGCTGCGGTGCAACTGGATAGCCCCTTCGATGTCCGGAGCGAACTGCCCTTGCAGCCGTCCCTTGACGAAATCGCCATACAGGCTGCCGAGCAATTGGCCGGGACGCTGGCCACCGAGGTGAAGATGTGCGAGATAGTTCATGGGCGCAGCTTAGCACTGCCCCCTTGTCTTGTTACACTCAACGTATCGTTATAACTCGATATACCGAAATGTGAGCTGGTCAGAGCCAAATCATATTTGTATATCGCGAAATACCGATTTAAAGTTCGCCTCATCGCGATATAGCGTTTTAAACATCACGAGCCCACATCATGACCATCAACCTCGACGAAATAATAAAAGCCCTGGCACACCCAGTACGGCGAGAAATCCTGCACTGGCTCAAGGACCCGACCGTCGAATTTCCCGACCAGTCCCACAGCAACGAGCACGGCGTTTGCGCCGGGCAGATCGATCAACGTTGCGGCCTGTCGCAGTCCACGGTGTCGGCACACCTGGCGACCCTGCAACGTGCCGGCCTGATCAGCAGCCGCAAAGTCGGCCAGTGGCATTTTTTCAAACGCAATGAGGAAACCATTCAGGAGTTCCTCCGCATCTTCAACAAAGAGCTCTGATCCTTAACGTCAGTCGGCTTAAAAAGGAATGACCCCATGCCCCTCTCGCTACTCATCCTGGCCTTGAGCGCCTTCGCCATCGGCACCACCGAGTTCGTCATCATGGGCCTGCTGCCCAACGTGGCGGCCGACCTCGGTGTGTCGATTCCCGGTGCCGGCTGGCTGGTGACCGGTTACGCCCTGGGCGTGGCCATCGGCGCGCCGTTCATGGCGCTGGCCACCGCCAGGCTGCCGCGCAAGGCCGCCCTGGTGGCGTTGATGGGCATCTTCATTATCGGCAACCTGCTCTGCGCAGTAGCGGGCGACTACAACGTGCTGATGTTTGCCCGTGTGGTCACCGCGCTGTGCCACGGTGCCTTCTTCGGCATCGGCTCGGTGGTGGCTGCCGGCCTGGTGCCTGCGAACAAACGTGCCTCGGCCGTAGCCCTGATGTTCACCGGCCTGACCCTGGCCAACGTCCTCGGCGTACCGCTGGGCACCGCCCTCGGTCAGGAAGCCGGCTGGCGTTCGACCTTCTGGGCCGTGACCGTGATCGGTGTGATTGCACTGATCGGTCTGATCCGCTTCCTGCCGGCCAAGCGCGATGAAGAAAAACTCGACATGCGCGCCGAACTGGCCGCACTCAAGGGCGCTGGCATCTGGCTGTCCCTGAGCATGACCGCGCTGTTCGCCGCCTCGGTGTTCACCCTGTTCACCTACGTCGCGCCGCTGCTGGGCGAAGTTACTGGCGTCTCGCCCCGTGGCGTGACCTGGACCCTGATGCTCATCGGCCTGGGCCTGACGGTAGGCAATATCATCGGCGGCAAGCTGGCCGACAAAGGCATGGCCGCGACCCTGATCGGTGTGTTCGTGACCATGGCCGTGGTGTCCACCGTGCTGACCTGGACCAGCGTCGCCCTGATCCCGACCGAAATCACCCTGTTCCTTTGGGCCACCGCGTGCTTCGCCGCCGTACCGGCGCTGCAAGTGAACGTGGTGACCTTCGGCAAAGCCGCACCGAACCTGGTGTCGACCCTGAACATCGGCGCTTTCAACATCGGCAACGCCCTGGGTGCCTGGGTCGGCGGCAGTGTGATCGCCCATGGCTTCGGCCTGACCAGCGTGCCGCTCGCCGCAGCCGTACTGGCGGTACTCGCCCTGCTGGTGACCCTGATTACTTTCCGCCAGAGCGGCAACCCCGACCTGGCACCTGCTACCCACTAATCACCTGAAACCTCACGAGGGTTGTACTTCATGACGACTATTTTCGATCCAATCAAACTGGGCGACCTCGAGTTGGCCAACCGCATCATCATGGCGCCCCTGACCCGCTGCCGCGCCGACGAAGGCCGCGTACCCAATGCGCTGATGGCCGAGTACTACGTGCAGCGTGCGTCCGCCGGGCTGATCCTCAGCGAGGCGACCTCGGTGACACCGATGGGCGTCGGCTACCCGGACACCCCGGGCATCTGGTCCAACGATCAGGTACGTGGCTGGTCCAACGTGACCAAGGCCATCCATGGCGCGGGCGGCAAGATCTTCCTGCAGTTGTGGCACGTGGGTCGCATTTCCCACGGTTTGTACCTGAACGATGAAGCCCCGGTCGCCCCGAGTGCCATCCAGCCCAAGGGCCACGTCAGCCTGGTTCGTCCGCTGGCCGACTTCCCGGTGCCGCGCGCCCTGGAAACCGCTGAAATCGCCGACATCGTCGACGCTTACCGCGTCGGCGCCGAGAACGCCAAGGCCGCCGGCTTCGACGGTGTGGAAATCCACGCTGCCAACGGATACCTGCTCGACCAATTCCTGCAAAGCAGCACCAACCAGCGAACCGACAACTATGGCGGCTCCCTGGAAAACCGTGCCCGCCTGCTGTTGGAAGTGACTGACGCCGCCATCGAAGTCTGGGGCGCCGGCCGTGTAGGTGTGCACCTGTCGCCACGCGCCGACTTGCATGACATGGGCGACGACAACCTGGCCGAAACCTTCACCTACGTCGCTCGCGAACTGGGCAAGCGTGGCATCGCCTTCATCTGCTCGCGCGAGAAAGAAGGCGCCGACAGCCTCGGCCCTCAACTCAAGGAAGCCTTCGGCGGCCCTTACATTGCCAACGAGCGTTTCACCAAGGACAGCGCTAATGCGTTGCTCGCCAGCGGCAAGGCCGATGCAGTTGCCTTCGGCGTAGCTTTCATTGCCAACCCTGACTTGCCGGCACGCTTGCAGGTCGACGCGCCGCTGAACGAAGCGCGCCCGGAGCTGTTCTATGCCAAGGGCCCGGTTGGTTACATCGACTATCCAACATTGTAAAACTGCGCAAACTCGAAAAGCCCGGCGTTTCGAACGCCGGGCTTTTTTCTTTAAATAAGCTAAAACCCGCTAACCAGACTTAAACTTCTGACAACTCACCTGCCATCCAAACCAGTATCACACCCACCTGCATACAAACTTACAACTACAACCCAGACAAACCAAAAAAACAACTTAATACTTCACAAAGCCTCGCCACAACATATCGAGCGCTATGGAAAGCCCTTCAAAAACTTTAAAGGATTAACAGTATGGACAACAACGGCCCGATACACGCGCCCCACATCATTGCACAAACAGAATATGAAGCTGGAGAATTCAGCTTTTCTGCCTCCGCCAGCAAATTCCCTGATAAGTACACCGTGATGACCATCAACATCGCCAACAACACTAATGGCCCGATCCGGCTCTTGAAAGCAGGCTGGGACTTGACCGGAACGTCGCTGTCAGATTTCGAAATCGAAAAGAACGATGAGGAAACTCTCGAACTTCCTTACTTCCGGGACTTCTCCAGTAATGGACTGTATTACAAAAAAAGGAATTTCCCTCCGATCTTGCAAGAGTTCTCGTACATTACCGAAGATGGATTAATTTGCACGTTAGCTATTCAGCTGACAGTTTCAGTGGGTTACGGCTTCCTGCATCCAACCCTGAATCCAATCTGGACAAAAAAAATAACGCGATCCGGCAACAGCAGCAGCCCATATAAGGTCACTGCCAACATCACGAACAAGGATGAAGAGGCACCCTTCAGTTTTAGCGTCGACCTGATAATCGGTTAATACTGATCAGACAAAAAATACGCCGATGAAAAAACGTATCAGACCAGCTTACTGATGTCTTTTTTCGCCACATTCCAGACCCCGACTCGCAAAGCCGGGGTTCTTTTTCACGAGCGGTGGTATCCGTTCTAAGTTCATGCCCCATGCAGGCCCGATACAAAATTCCTACAAATTATGTAGCTTGATAGCTGTCAACCTGACACGAGCCCATATATAAAAGCACCCCATTACAAAAAGGCGCAGGAAGCAAAATGATACTCGGGGGGGATTTCAACAGTTGACTTGCCGGGAGCCAGGTTTTCATTTTGTTTCATTTGCGCAGGCTGGGGCTCAAGCGCAGCATGTCCAGCCCGGTATCGACCCATCGTTCGGCTTCGGTGTGCAATTCAAAACTGTCGGGGGCCAGCAACCACTGGTACAGGACGCCGTCAATATAAGCATGCAGGCTGATCGCGGCGCGGGCGGTGTCGAGGTTTTCCGGCAACTGCCCTCGATTGACGGCATTGCTCAGGGCCAGACCGATTCGCACGTTGCATTCGAGGCTGGCTGACACACGCTGCTGGCGCAGGTCGCACATTTCATCGGTGAATTCGCACTTATGAAAAAGAATCTCATTGATGCGTCGGGTTTTCGGGTCCAGCGCAATTTGATGAAACAAATGAATCAACAGCTTGCGCATGCAGCCCAGGGGATCGAGTTCGTCTTCACTCTCGCTGGCCTTGGCCATTTCTTCCAGCGGCTCATGCAAGGTGTCGAGCATGGCCTGCACCAGGTCCGCCTTATTGCTGAAATGCCAGTAAATGGCCCCACGAGTGACGCCGGCCAGGGTGGCGATGTCCGCCAGGGTCGTACGCGCCACGCCTCGCTCGTAAAAGGCCTTTTCGGCCGCCACGAGAATTTGCGCGCGGGTTTCCTGAGCTTCCTCTTTGGTACGACGGACCATGGCAGTACAACCTCAATCAGGGTGCTTCAGCGATGTCTGAATATCAGCTGAATAAAAGTGGGGCGAACGTTCTGGGGGTTCGTCCCCGGCCTACAATTCCAACCTTTCAACAGCGTGTGTAACGGCTTCTGTAACGACGCGGATACGCAGCCCGGGTATTTACAAACAGCCATGTACGTAAGTATATTACTTAGCAAGCTACTTATCCACTCGGCAACCATATTTCAACCTTCCACCTTTCTAGTGCGCACGTTGCGCGCCTGACCCGAGGATTTTCATGCAATTCAAGCCAGCTGTTACCGCTCTGGTCGCCGCCGTCGCCCTGGCATCGCTGCTCAGCGGATGCAAAAAGGAAGAGGCAGCACCGGCCGCCCCACCCCCTCAGGTCGGCGTCGTGACTCTGCAACCGCAATCATTCACCCTGACCTCCGATCTGCCCGGCCGTACCAGTGCGTTCCGCATTGCCGAAGTCCGTCCTCAGGTCAACGGCATCATTCTCAAGCGCCTGTTCAAGGAAGGCAGCGACGTCAAGGCCGGCCAGCAGCTCTATCAGATCGATCCGTCGGTCTATGAAGCGACATTGAAAAGCGCCGAAGCCAACCTGCGCTCGACCAAATCGATTTCCGACCGCTACAAGCAACTGGTCGACGAGCAGGCTGTAAGCCGTCAGGAATACGACACCGCCGTGGCCAACCGCCTGCAATCGGAAGCCGCACTGCAAACCGCACAGATCAACGTGCGCTACACCAAGGTCTATGCCCCGCTGACCGGCCGCATCGGCCGCTCCTCGGTGACCGAAGGCGCGCTGGTCAGCAATGCCCAGGTCGATGCGATGGCGGTGATTCAGCAAATCGACCCGATCTACGTCGACGTGACGCAGTCCTCGGTCGAGCTGCTGCAACTGCGCCGCGAACTGGAAAGCGGCCGCCTGCAAAAAGCCGGCGACAACGCGGCCTCGGTCAAGCTGACCCTGGAAGACGGCAGCGAGTACAAGCTGGACGGCAAGCTGGAATTCTCCGAAATCTCGGTTGACCAGACCACCGGTTCCGTCACCCTGCGCGCCATTTTCCCGAACCCTGACCACACCCTTCTGCCTGGCATGTTCGTGCACGCCAAGTTGCTGGCCGGTGTGAACAGCGCGGCGATCCTGGCCCCGCAGCAAGGCGTGACCCGCGACCTCAAGGGCACCCCGACCGCTCTGGTTGTCGGCCCGGACAACAAGGTCGAACTGCGTCAACTCAAGGCCAACCGCACCGTCGGCAACCAGTGGCTGATCGAAGACGGCCTGAAGGCCGGCGATCGCCTGATCACCGAAGGTCTGCAATTCGTCAAACCCGGCATCGAAGTCAAGGCCAGTGAAGCGACCAACGTAGCCGTAAAGAGCCCGGCCCCCGCTCAGACAGCTGATAAAGCCTCTGGCGGAAAAGGGGAGTAAACCATGTCGAGATTTTTTATCGACCGTCCGATTTTCGCCTGGGTAATTGCCCTGGTGATCATGTTGGTCGGGGCACTATCGATCCTGCGGTTACCGATCAACCAGTACCCGAGCATTGCGCCTCCGGCGATCGCCATTTCCGTGACTTACCCGGGTGCTTCGGCACAAACGGTACAGGACACCGTGGTTCAGGTGATCGAGCAACAGCTCAACGGTATCGACAACCTGCGTTATGTCTCGTCGGAAAGTAACTCCGACGGCACCATGACCATTACCGCGACCTTCGAGCAAGGCACCAACTCCGACACCGCACAGGTTCAGGTGCAGAACAAGCTGAACCTGGCCACCCCGCTGCTGCCGCAGGAAGTGCAACAGCAAGGTATCCGCGTCACCAAGGCGGTGAAGAACTTCCTGCTGGTGATCGGCGTGGTGTCGCGTGACGGCAGCATGACCAAGGACGACTTGTCCAACTACATCGTGTCGAACATGCAAGACCCGATCTCGCGGACCGCAGGTGTCGGCGACTTCCAGGTGTTCGGTTCGCAGTACGCCATGCGTATCTGGCTCGACCCGGCCAAGTTGAACAACTACAACCTGACCCCGATCGACGTCAAGACCGCCATCGCGGCGCAAAACGTCCAGGTCTCGTCCGGCCAGCTCGGCGGCCTGCCTGCCCTGCCCGGCACCCAACTGAACGCGACGATCATCGGCAAGACCCGCCTGCAGACCGCGGAGCAATTCGACAAGATCCTGCTCAAGGTCAACAAGGACGGCTCCCAGGTCCGCCTCAAAGATGTTGCCGAAGTCGGCCTGGGTGGCGAGAACTACAGCATCAACGCCCAGTTCAACGGCGCCCCGGCTTCCGGCCTGGCGGTGAAACTGGCCACCGGTGCCAACGCGCTCGATACCGCCAAGGCCCTGCGCACGACCATCGACAGCCTCAAGCCGTTCTTCCCGCAAGGGATGGAAGTGGTGTTCCCGTACGACACCACGCCGGTGGTGACCGAATCGATCAAAGGTGTGGTTCACACCCTGGTCGAAGCGATCGCGCTGGTGTTCCTGGTGATGTTCCTGTTCCTGCAAAACTTCCGCGCCACCGTGATCACCACGATGACCGTGCCGGTGGTATTGCTTGGTACATTCGGGATCCTCGCGGCCGCCGGTTTCAGCATCAACACCCTGACCATGTTCGGTATGGTGCTGGCCATCGGCTTGCTGGTGGACGACGCCATCGTCGTGGTGGAAAACGTCGAACGGGTGATGAGCGAAGAAGGCCTGTCACCGAAGGAAGCCACCAAGAAATCCATGGGCCAGATCCAGGGTGCACTGGTCGGTATCGCCCTGGTGTTGTCGGCGGTTCTGCTGCCAATGGCGTTCTTCAGCGGTTCCACCGGTGTGATCTACAAGCAGTTCTCGATCACCATCGTCTCGGCCATGGCCCTGTCGGTACTGGTTGCGTTGATCTTCACCCCGGCGCTCTGCGCCACCATGCTCAAGCCGATTCCGAAAGGCGAGCACGGCGTACCCAAGCGTGGTTTCTTTGGCTGGTTCAACCGCAATTTCGACCGCGGCGTTCGCGGCTACGAACGTGGTGTGGGCAATATCCTGCAGCGCAAGATCCCGTATCTGCTGGCGTATCTGCTGATCGTGGTGGGCATGATCTGGCTGTTCACCCGCATTCCGACGGCGTTCCTGCCGGAAGAAGACCAGGGTGTACTGTTCGCCCAGGTGCAAACCCCGGCCGGCTCCACAGCCCAGCGTACCCAGGTGGTCGTGGATGAAATGCGTGAATTCCTGCTGCGCCCGGGCAAGGATGGCGGCGAAGGCGATGCGGTGAACTCGGTGTTTACCGTGACCGGTTTCAACTTCGCCGGTCGTGGCCAGAGTTCGGGCATGGCGTTCATCATGCTGCGTCCGTGGGACGAACGTAACGCCGACAACAACGTGTTCAAGGTGGCGGCCCGTGCCCAGCAGCACTTCTTCACCTTCCGCGATGCCATGGTGTTCGCCTTTGCACCACCGGCGGTACTGGAGTTGGGTAACGCCACCGGTTTCGACGTGTTCCTGCAGGACCGCGCCGGTATCGGCCACGAAAAACTGATGGAAGCGCGCAACCAGTTCCTTGGCATGGCCGCACAAAGCAAGATCCTGTCTCAGGTGCGTCCGAACGGCCTGAACGACGAACCGCAATACCAACTGGAAATCGATGACGAGAAGGCCAGTGCCCTGGGCATTACCATCGCCGACATCAACAACACCCTGTCGATTGCCCTGGGCAGTAGCTACGTCAACGACTTCATCGACCGTGGTCGGGTGAAGAAGGTTTACGTGCAAGGCCAGCCAGGCTCTCGAATGGGCCCTGAAGACTTGCAGAAGTGGTACGTGCGCAACGCCCAGGGAACCATGGTGCCGTTCTCGGCATTCGCCAAAGGCGAGTGGATCTACGGTTCGCCGAAACTGGCCCGTTACAACGGCGTGGAAGCGATGGAAATCCTCGGCGCCCCGGCACCGGGTTACTCCACCGGTGAAGCCATGCTCGAAGTCGAAGCCATTGCCAGGAAATTGCCGGCCGGTGTCGGTATTTCCTGGACCGGCCTGTCGTACGAGGAACGTCTGTCCGGCTCGCAAGCGCCGGCGCTGTACGCCCTGTCGCTGCTGATGGTGTTCCTGTGCCTGGCGGCGCTGTATGAAAGCTGGTCGATTCCGATCGCGGTGATGTTGGTGGTACCGCTGGGGATCATCGGTGCACTGATGGCCACCAGCCTGCGCGGTTTGTCCAACGACGTGTATTTCCAGGTAGGCCTGTTGACGACTATCGGCCTGGCGGCGAAAAACGCCATTCTGATTGTCGAATTTGCAAAGGAACTGCACGAACAGGGGCGTAGCCTGCGCGACGCGGCAATCGAAGCCTGCCGCATGCGTCTGCGACCGATCATCATGACCTCCCTCGCCTTCGTTCTGGGTGTGGTACCACTGGCGATATCCACGGGCGCAGGTTCGGGTAGCCAGCATGCAATCGGTACCGGCGTGATCGGCGGTATGATCACGGCCACTGTGCTGGCGATCTTCTGGGTCCCGCTGTTCTTCGTCACCGTGTCGTCCATTGGCCAGCGCAAGATTGCCGACCCGGATGACGCTACTGAAACTCCTAAAGAGGCTGGCTAATGAGCAAGTCGCTACTCTCCCTGGCAGTCGCCGCCTTCGTGCTCGGTGGCTGCTCGCTGATACCTGATTATCAGCAGCCCGAAGCACCGGTGGCGGGGCAATACCCGCAAGGCCCGGCGTATTCGCCGGCCCAGGCACCGGCGCAAGCGGCAGCCGAGCAGGGCTGGAAGCAGTTTTTCCACGACCCGGCGCTGCAACAGCTGATCCAGGTCGCCCTGGAAAACAACCGTGACCTGCGTGTCGCGGCCCTGAACATCGACGCCTTTGCGGCTCAATACCGCATCTCCCGCGCCGACCTGTTCCCGGCCGTTTCGGCCAACGGCACCGGCAGCCGTCAGCGCCTTCCGGCTAACGCGTCGCAGACCGGCGAAGCCGGCATCACCAGTTCCTACTCGGCAACGATTGGCGTCAACGCCTACGAACTCGACCTGTTCGGCCGGGTTCGCAGCCTGAACGAGGAAGCGTTGCAGAAGTACTTCGCCACCGAAGAAGGCCGACGCAGCACGCAGCTCAGCCTGGTGGCCAGCGTCGCCAACGCCTACCTGACCTGGCAGGCCGACAAGGAACTGCTGAAGGTCACCCAGGACACCCTCGCCGCGTTCGAGGAGAGCTACAAGCTCACCGCGCGCAGCAACGAAGTGGGGGTCGCCTCGGCCCTGGACCTGGCGCAGTCGCGGACCTCGGTGGAAAACGCCCGTGCGCAACTGGCCCGTTACACCCGCCAGGTCGCCCAGGATGAAAACAGCCTGGTACTGCTGTTGGGTACCGGCGTCCCGGCCAACCTGCCAGCGGCCAAACCATTGAACGACGATCTGTTGGCCGAAGTACCGGCCGGCCTGCCGTCGGACTTGCTGCAACGTCGTCCGGACATCCTCCAGGCCGAGCACAACCTCAAGGCGGCCAACGCCAACATCGGCGCGGCACGGGCAGCGTTCTTCCCGAGCATCAGCCTGACCGCCAACGCCGGGACCCTGAGCCCGGACCTGTCCGGCCTGTTCAAGGGCGGTTCGGGTACCTGGCTGTTCCAGCCGCAGATCAACCTGCCGATCTTCAACGCCGGCGCCCTGAGCGCCAGCCTGGATTACTCGAAGATCCAGAAAGACATCGGTGTGGCGAACTACGAGAAGTCCATTCAAACAGCCTTCCAGGAAGTCGCCGACGGTCTGGCCGCACGCGGGACCTACACCGATCAGGTACAGGCACAGCGTAATCTGGTCAGCGCCAACCAGGACTACTACCGCCTGGCCGAGCGTCGTTATCGCATCGGTGTCGACAGCAACCTGACGTTCCTCGATGCCCAGCGTCAGCTGTTCAACTCCGAACAGAATCTGATTACCGATCGCCTGGCGCAGCTGATCAGTCAGGTCAACCTGTACAAGGCACTGGGTGGTGGCTGGAACGAACAGACGGCGAAGAACGAGCCGTTGAAGGAAGAAGCGCCGAAGATGAAGTATTTCTGATAGCGCTGTGAAAACACGAAGCCCACCGATTGGTGGGCTTTTTGTTGGCTGCGGGAAAAGTGTGTCGTCAGGCATGGCCTCTTCGTCGGAACGCCGCCCGGAGCAAGCCCGCTCCCACAAGGATCACCAATACCTTGTGGGAGCGGGCTTGCTCGCGAAGAGGCCGGTCCATAATCCACATAAATTTGGGTCAAGGTTATGTTCGATAATCGCCCAGAACCCGCTTTTTACGATTGAACCATCCAGTACATTCCACGCACCATCCGAACCACAAAACCAATAACAACAGGTTCGACACCATGCCCCCGCGCCCTGCCCTCCCCGGCTGATCCGCTTCCTTTGTGCTGATTTTGACTGTTCGTCTGCAACCCCCGGGTTGCGGCATCACCCCGTTTCATCCAAGAATTAGAGAGACCCGAGCTCATGACGCCTTCTCCCGCGCCGTACTTCGTTCCCAGCCTGATCGCCATTGCCCTGGCCTGCGCGGCCCTGCCCGCCAGCGCCGAGGAGTCGGGCTTTGTCGAGGGCGCCAAGGTCAACCTGAACCTGCGCAACTTCTACATCAATCGCAACTTCACCAACCCGACCAAGGCCCAGGGCAAGGCTGAGGAGTGGACGCAAAGTTTCATCCTCGATGCCAAGTCCGGGTTCACCCAGGGCACCGTAGGTTTCGGCATGGATGTGCTGGGCTTGTACTCGGTAAAACTCGATGGCGGTAAAGGTACCGGCGGTACGCAACTGCTGCCGCTGGACCATGACGGCCGCCCTGCAGACAACTTCGGCCGCACCAACGTGGCCTTCAAGGCGAAGCTGTCCCAGACAGAAGTGAAGGTTGGCGAATGGATGCCGGTGCTGCCGATCCTGCGTTCGGACGATGGTCGTTCGCTGCCGCAAACCTTCCGTGGCGGTCAGATCACCTCGAAAGAAATCAACGGACTAACGTTGTACGGCGGCCAGTTCCGCGCCAACAGCCCGCGCGACGACAGCAGCATGAGCGACATGTCGATGACCGGCAAAGCCGCCTTCACCTCTGATCGATTCAACTTCGAGGGCGGCGAGTACGTGTTCAATGACAAGCGCACCCAGATTGGTCTGTGGAACGCCGAGCTCAAGGACATCTACAGCCAGCAGTTCGTCAACCTGATCCACAGCCAACCGCTTGGCGACTGGACCCTGGGCGCCAACCTGGGTTTCTTCTACGGCAAGGATGACGGCAGCGCCCGGGCCGGCGAGCTGGACAACAAAACCCTGTACGGTTTGTTCTCGGCCAAATACGGCGGCCACACCTTCTACGTCGGCCTGCAGAAACTCACCGGCGACAGCGCCTGGATGCGGGTCAACGGCACCAGCGGCGGCACCCTGGCCAACGACAGTTACAACTCCAGCTACGATAATGCCCGGGAGAAATCCTGGCAGGTGCGCCACGACTACAACTTCGTCGCCCTCGGCATTCCTGGCCTGACCCTGATGAACCGCTATATCAGCGGCGACAATGTGCACACCGGCAGCATCACCGACGGCAAGGAATGGGGGCGTGAATCGGAACTGGGCTACACCGTGCAGAGTGGCGTGCTGAAAGACCTGAACCTGAAATGGCGCAACTCGACCATGCGCCGGGATTACAGCAATAACGAGTTCGATGAGAACCGGTTGATCATCAGCTATCCGATCAGCTTGCTGTAAACACAAAACAAATGTGGGAGCGAGCTTGCTCGCGATGGCGGTGTATCAGGCGACATCAATAGTGAATGTGCCGACGCCATCGCGAGCAAGCTCGCTCCCACAGGTTGTTCACCGTTTTACCGCTTACTCCCGCGACTCGACCCCCAACTCATCCCACACCGACTCGGCCAGGTGGAAGGTCGCATTGGCCGCCGGAATGCCGCAGTAGATGGCGCTCTGCATGATCACTTCCTTGATCTCGCCACGGCTCACGCCGTTGTTGGCGGCGGCGCGCAGGTGCAGTTTGAGTTCGCCCTCGCGGTTCATGCCGATCAGCATGGCGATGGTGATCAGGCTGCGGGTATGACGCGGCAGGCCCGGACGGGTCCAGATGTCGCCCCAGGCGTGGCGGGTAATCATCTCCTGAAACTCCGAGTTGAACTCGGTCAGGGTCGTCAGGCTGCGGTCGACATGCGCGTCTCCAAGGACCGCGCGACGGACCTTCATACCCTCGTCATAACGTTGTTTTTCGTCCACGAAATTCCCCTCAATCAGCCGACAGAAACGCCAGCACGCGCTCGCTGAACGCTTCGCCTGCCTGGACGTTGGACAAATGCGCGGCGTAGAACTCGGCGTACTCGGCCCCGCGCACATGCTCCTGAATGAAATGCCCACCGGATGGCGGCGTCACCGCATCTTCGGTCCCGGCAATCACCAGCAACGGCGTCTTGATCGAGGACAACCGCTCGCGGAAATCGGCATCACGCACCGCCGCGCAATTGGCCGCATAGCCTTCGGGTGAAGTGGCCGCGAGCATGTCGGTAATCTGCTTGGCCGCCGCCGGGTTGGCGGCAGAGAAGTCCGGAGTGAACCAGCGGGCAATCGAGGCATCGCGCAAGGCAACCATGGCCGCCTGACCATCACGCTGGACCATTTCGATACGCGGGTTCCACACTGACGGATCGCCGATTTTCGCCGCGGTGTTGCACACGATCAGCTTGTTCAGGCGCTCGCCGGCATTGATCCCCAGCCACTGGCCAATCAGCCCGCCCATGGACAAGCCGCAGAAATGCGCGCGCTCGATGTGCAAGGCATCCAGCAAGGCGAGCACGTCGCGGCCCAGTTGCTCGATGCTGTAAGGTCCCGGGGTCACCAATGACTGGCCATGACCGCGAGTGTCAAAACGCAACACGCGAAAATGCTCGGAGAACGCCGGGATTTG
The DNA here is from genome assembly GCF_000282295.1 of Pseudomonas sp. GM33. NCBI lineage: Bacteria > Pseudomonadati > Pseudomonadota > Gammaproteobacteria > Pseudomonadales > Pseudomonadaceae > Pseudomonas > Pseudomonas sp. GM33. The sequence continues at coordinate 35,167 of NZ_AKJO01000110.1, read as the reverse complement.
CGCGTCCCACATGTGCAGGTCGGTGCCCAAGGAGTTGGACAGCACCAGCACCGGCGCATCGACCGGTCCATCCAGTTGATAATGCAGTTCGCCCTCGGCGAGTTGTACAAAAGCCACAGCAATTCTCCTTCAGGCAGTCAATGCAGAATGTTCGGCCACCGCCCGCTCGACCCAGGTTTGGGCCTGGCCGAGGTAATGGGCAGGGTCCAGCAGATGATCGAGTTCAGCCGCCGACAGTTCGGCGGTCACTTGCGGTTCGTCGCCGAGCACCGCACGCAGGTGACGTTGTTCGGCCACCGCGCGTTTGCAGCAGCGTTCGAGCAGATGGTGTGCGGTATCGCGGCCAACCCGTTGGGCGAGGACGATACTCACCGCTTCGGCGAGCACCAGGCCCTGGGTCAGATCGAGGTTGTGCGCCATGCGCCCGGCATCCACTTCCAGTCCCCGGGCGATCAGCAACGCTTGCTGCAGGCTGCCCGACACCAGGCAGCAAATCTCCGGCAGGGTTTCCCACTCGGCATGCCACAGGCCAAGACTGCGCTCGTGTTCCTGGGGCATGGCGCTGAACAGTGTCGAGAGCAAACCGGGTACACGCGTCGCCGCGCCGATCAACACCGCCGCGCCCACCGGATTGCGCTTGTGCGGCATGGTCGAGGAGCCGCCCTTGCCCGGCGCCGAAGGTTCGAACACTTCGGCGGCTTCGGTTTGCATCAGCAGGCTGACGTCGCGACCCAGCTTGCCGAGACTGCCGGCGATCAACCCGAGCACCGCGCCGAACTCCACCACCCGATCACGCTGGGTGTGCCACGGTTGCTCGGGCAAGGTCAGTTGCAGCTCTTCGGCCAGCGCCTGGGCAATCGGCATGGCCTGCTCGCCAAGTGCCGCGAGGGTGCCGGACGCACCGCCGAATTGCAGCACCAGCAGACGCGATTTCAATTCGGCCAGGCGCTGGCGACTGCGAGTCACGGCGCCCAGCCAACCGGCGATTTTCATGCCGAGGGTCACCGGCGTCGCATGCTGCAACCAGGTGCGCCCGGCCAATGGCGTAGCCACATATCGTTCGGCCTGCGTCGCAAGGATTTGCCCCAGTTGCGCCAGATCGTTCTCGATCAGCTCCAGCGCACGACGCAATTGCAGCACCAGGCCGCTGTCCATCACATCCTGGCTGGTCGCACCCAGATGTACGTAACGCTCGGCCTCGGCATTCTGCGCAGCGATCTGCTTGCCCAGCGCCTTGACCAACGGAATCGCCGAGTTACCCGCCGTGGCAATCGCCTCGCCCAACGCCGCAAAGTCGTAAAGCCCGGCGCTGCAAGCCGCTTGAATCGGCGCGACAGCACTCGCCGGAATCAACCCGACCCGCGCTTCGGCCCGGGCCAATGCCGCTTCGAAATCGAGCATGGCCTGGACCCGGCCCTGATCGCAGAACACGTCACGCATATCGCGGGCAGTGAAATAGGCATCGAACAATTGATTGCCCGGTCGCTGGTTCATAAACAGTTCCTGAAGGCGCGGGCCTTTGCGGCCCGCGCGAGAAGATCAAAGATCGTGATGCAGATACTTCGCCTGTTTCGGCAGACGCAGGCTGAACAGGAAGGCTATCGCCATCATCACCGTTACATACCAGTAGAAGGAGTTTTCCATGCCCACGGCCTTGAGGCTCAAGGCCACATATTCCGCCGAACCACCGAAGATCGCATTCGCCACCGCATACGCCAGGCCGACACCCAATGCACGCACCTCCGGCGGAAACATCTCGGCTTTCACCAGGCCACTGATCGAGGTGTAGAAACTGACGATTGCCAGGGCGACGGTAATCAGCACAAAGGCCAGGAACGGACTGCTGACACTTTTCAGGCTCAACAGGATCGGCACCGTGCACAGCGTACCGAGGGCGCCGAACCAGAGCATCGAATTACGCCGGCCGATCTTGTCGGCGAGCATGCCGAAAACCGGTTGCATGCACATGTAGAGGAACAGCGCGCCGGTCATGATATAGCTGGCGGTCTTGGCCGGCATGCCGGCGGTGTTCACCAGGTACTTCTGCATGTACGTGGTGAAGGTGTAGAAAATCAGCGAGCCACCGGCGGTGTAGCCGAGTACGGTGATGAACGCGGCCTTATGGTCACGAAACAGCGCGCCGATGCTGCCGGCGTCCTTGTTTTCGCGCATTTCCTTGCTGGAGGTTTCTTTCAGCGAACGACGCAGATACAGCGAAACCAGCGCCGCCATGGCACCAACCACGAAGGGAATCCGCCAACCGTAGGCACGCAACTCCTCTTCACTGAGGAACTGTTGCAGGATCACTACCACCAATACCGCCAGCAGTTGCCCGCCAATCAGTGTCACGTACTGGAACGATGCGAAGAAACCGCGCTGCCCCTTGAGGGCGACTTCACTCATGTAGGTGGCGGTGGTGCCGTACTCGCCACCTACCGACAGGCCCTGGAGCAAACGCGCAAACAGCAACAGGATTGGCGCCCAGATCCCGATGCTGCTGTAGGTCGGCAGGCAGGCGATAAGCAACGAGCCGAAACACATCATCAGAATCGAGATCAACATCGAATTCTTGCGCCCGTGCTTGTCTGCCAACCGACCGAAAATCCAGCCACCGATCGGTCGCATCAGGAACCCGGCGGCAAACACGCCCGCGGTATTGACCAACTGCACTGTGGGGTTGTCGGAGGGGAAAAAGGCCGGCGCGAAATAAAGCGCACTGAAGGCGTAGACGTAAAAGTCGAACCATTCGACCAGGTTGCCGGACGAGGCACCGACGATGGCGAAGATCCGCTTGCTGCGCTCCTCACCGGTGTATAGCGGTTGTGTAGCGGTGGTCGTTGTCATTGTTTTCTACTCAATGGGGACAGTGAGAGTCTAGACATACTTTGCAACAGTCCCGTTCCACACAAAAGATCGCAGCCGGCGGCAGCTCCTACAAAGGCATGGGCTGCGATCTTTTGATCTGGGTCTTAATAATCGAAGAACACCGTCTCCGCATCAGTGCCTTGCAGAATCACATTCCACTGATAAACACCCGACGCATCCTTCCTGGCCAGCAAGGTACCGCGACGCTCGGCCGGCACGCATTCCAGCAACGGATCGTTGACGTTGGCGGCTTCGCCATCAAAGTAAATCCGCGTCAGCAAGTGCTTCACCAGGCCACGGGCAAACACCAGTACCACCAGGTGCGGTGCCTGAGTCGTGCCTTTGAGTCCCTCGACCGTTCCCGGCTTGATGGTCGTGAAACGAAAACGCCCTTCGGCATCCACCGGCACCCGGCCAAAGCCTTCGAAATTCGGGTCCAGGGGTTTTTCCTGGTCGTCCTCCGGATGGTCATACTTGCCCGCGGCATTGGCCTGCCAGACTTCCAGCATCGCGTCGTTGACGATGTCGCCATTGCCGTCGAGCACTTGCCCGGTGATCGCCACGCGCTCGCCCAGGGTTTGTTCGACGGTCAGGTCTTCGCGGTTCAGCCAGGTCAGGCCGATGTGGTAGTACGGCCCGACGGTGTGGGACGTGGTCGCAGTCAGCGTCATCTTATTTCTCCATCGGCGTGGCGTCGCGGCCGCGCAAAACGATGTCCCAGCGATAACCGAGGGCATAGGACGGGATGGTTTTTTCCAGGTCGAACGAGGCGATCAAGCGCTCTTTGGCGCGGGTATCGGGCACGCAGTTGTAGATCGGGTCGTACGCCAGCAGCGGGTCGCCCGGGAAATACATTTGCGTCACCAAGCGCGTCAGGATGCTCGGCCCGAACAGCGAGAAATGGATGTGCGCCGGGCGCCAGGCGTTGTGGTGGTTACCCCACGGATACGCACCGGGCTTGATGGTCTGGAACTGGTACCAACCATCGGCGTCGGTCACGGTACGGCCGGTACCGGTGAAGTTCGGGTCCAGCGGCGCGTCGTGCAGGTCACGGGCATGGGCGTAGCGACCGGCGGCGTTGGCCTGCCAGATCTCCACCAGAATCCCCGGCACCGGCAGACCGTTTTCATCCAGTACACGGCCGTGAATGATGATGCGCTCACCCTGTGGCTGACCTTCGTGCTGAGCGGTGAGGTCATTGTCCTTCTCGTTGACGCGCTCGGCGCCGACGGTTGGCCCGGTGATTTCCGACAACGAATGGGGCAGAAACACCAACGGCTTGGACGGCGAGCGCAGGTTGGTGGATTGATAGGTCGGATGCAGGTACTCCGGTTGAGTACCCTCCTGCGGGCGACGGTAACCAGGCTTGTCAGTCATTACTCTTTCCTCAGTTCTTGTTAGCCGACAGGGAGTGTCAGACCCGTTCGATTGCCAAAGCCAGACCCTGGCCGACACCGACGCACATGGTCGCCAGACCTTTCTTGCCACCGGTTTTTTCCAGCTGATGCAACGCCGTCAGCACCAGACGCGCACCGCTCATGCCCAACGGATGGCCCAGGGCAATCGCGCCACCGTTCGGGTTGACCTGGGCGGCATCGTCGGCGATCCCCAGTTCACGCAGCACCGCCAAACCCTGGCTGGCGAAGGCTTCGTTGAGTTCGATCACGTCGAAATCGCTTACTGCCACGCCGAGGCGCTCGGTCAGTTTACGCACCGCCGGCACCGGGCCGATGCCCATCACCCGCGGTGCAACACCGGCGCTGGCCATGCCCAGCACTTTGGCGCGGGCGGTCAGACCGTGTTTCTTCACGGCTTCGGCCGAGGCCAGGATCAACGCGGCGGCACCGTCGTTCACACCCGAGGCATTGCCGGCGGTGACGGTTTTGTCCGGGCCGTTGACCGGTTTCAGTTTTGTCAGGGCTTCCAGGGTGGTGTCGGCGCGAGGGTGCTCGTCCTGGCTGACCACGGTCTCGCCTTTCTTGTGGGCAACTCGCACTTCGACGATTTCTTCGGCAAAGAACCCGGCGGCTTGCGCGACGGCAGTGCGCTGCTGGCTGCGCAGGGCAAAGGCGTCCTGATCTTCGCGGGAGACTTTGTAATCGTCAGCGACGTTGTCAGCGGTCTGCGGCATTGCATCCACGCCGTACTGGGCTTTCATCAGCGGGTTGATGAAGCGCCAGCCGATGGTGGTATCTTCAAGCTTCATGTTGCGCGAGAACGCCGCGTCGGCCTTGCCCATCACGAACGGCGCACGGGACATCGACTCGACGCCGCCGGCAATCGCCAACTCCATCTCGCCGCTGGCGATGGCGCGGAACGCGGTGCCGATGGCATCCATGCCCGAAGCGCAAAGGCGGTTGAGGGTCACGCCGGGAATGGTTTCCGGCAGCCCCGCCAACAGCAGCGCCATGCGCGCAACGTTGCGGTTGTCTTCGCCGGCCTGGTTGGCGCAGCCGAGGAACACCTCGTCCACGGCGCTCCAGTCCACCGACGGGTTGCGCTCCATCAAGGCCTTGATCGGCACGGCGGCCAGGTCGTCGGCACGCACCGTCGACAGACCGCCGCCGAAACGGCCGATGGGGGTACGAATCGCGTCGCAGATATAAACGTCACGCATCACGCTTCTCCGGGGGCTTGGCCGTGGGCCGCTGCAGTACGGGCTTCGAGATCGCGCAGCGCGGTCAGTTCGACGTCGGTCGGCTCGGCGGTGGTTGCAACGCTGTCGGCAAAGCGAATCGCCCAACCGGTGGCGGCGACCACTTGCTCGCGGGTCACGCCCGGGTGCAGTGCAGTGACCACGAACTCATGGGTGCCCGCTTCCGGCTCCATGATGCACAGGTCTGTAATGATGCCGACCGGACCAGCGCCCGGCAGGCCGAGACGCTTGCGCGAATCACCGCCCTCGCCGTGGCCGACCGAGGTAATGAAGTCGAGTTTGTCGACAAAGGAGCGCGCCGACTGTTTGAGGATAATCAACACGCTCTTGGCGGAACCGGCAATCTCAGGCGCGCCACCGGCACCCGGCAGACGCACTTTCGGTGCGTGGTAATCGCCGACCACGGTGGTGTTGATGTTGCCGAAGCGGTCGACCTGCGCCGCCCCGAGGAAGCCGACGTCGATGCGCCCGCCCTGCAACCAGTAGCGGAAAATCTCGCCGGTCGGGACCACGGTATCGGCGGTTTCAGCCAATTCACCGTCACCGATCGACAACGGCAATACGCTCGGCTTGGCACCGATCGGACCCGATTCGTAGATCAATACCACATCAGGCGAAGACGTCAGGCGCGCCAGGTTGGCCGCTTTCGACGGCAGGCCGATGCCCACGAAGCACACAGAACCGTTCTTAAGGCGGCGAGCGGCGGCGACGGTCATCATTTCATTGGTGGTGTAAGTCATTACTTCGCCTCCGAAGCGGCGGCCAGTTTGGCCTGGAACTCGCTGAAGTCAGCGCTGCCGTGGATGTATTCGTTGATCCACGCGGTGAAGGTTTCACGGTCGCGGGCAATCGGGTCCCAGGCCTGATAGAAGCGGTTGTCGCGTTCGGTGTAACCGTGGGCGTAGGACGGATGCGCACCACCAGGTACATGGCAAACCGCGCTCAAGGCCCAGGTCGGCAACACGCAGGCGTTCATCGGTGCATTCAGGTCGTCGACGATCTCTTCAACGGTGACGATGCAACGCTTGGCGGCCAGTGCGGCTTCTTTCTGCACGCCGAGAATGCCCCAGAGCAGCACGTTGCCTTTGCGGTCGGCTTTCTGCGCATGGATCACAGTGATGTCCGGGCGCACCGAAGGCACCGCAGCCAGCACTTCGCCGGTGAACGGGCAAGTAACGGACTTGATCAGCGGGTTGACCTTCGGCAGGTCGGAACCGGCGTAGGCTCGCAGCACCGCGAATGGCAGGCCGGAAGCGCCGGCGACGTAGGCATTGGCCAGGTCGGCGTGGCTGTGCTCTTCGATTTCCAGCGGGTGCGGCCACTGTTTCTCGACGGCGTCACGCAGGCGATGCAGGGAGCCGACACCCGGGTTGCCACCCCAGGAGAAAATCAGCTTGCGGGCACAACCGGCACCAATCAACTGGTCGTAGATCAGGTCAGGGGTCATCCGCACCAGGGTCAGGTCTTTCTTGCCCTGGCGAATGATTTCGTGACCCGCAGCAGTCGGGATCAGGTGGGTGAAGCCTTCGAGCGCGACCGTATCGCCGTCGTTCACGAATTGCTTCACCGCGTCGTGCAGCGAAAGAATTTCAGCCATTGGGGCAGGCTCCCGTTTGTTGTTAACCGACAGTGGAAGAAGGCGCCGATGCGCAGCGCCGGAATGACTGAAGGTTAAGCCTGTGCAAAACGTCAAACAATCCGATAATCGACTAACCGTTCGATTATCGAACGCATTGTTGTTCGACTAACAATCCAGATCAAAAGCTTCGCGAGCAAGCCCGCTCCCACAGGTGACCGCGTATCCCTGTGGGAGCGGGCTTGCCCGCGAATGGGTCCTCAAACCAACACGAGATTCCGGATCAGACTGTCAGGTCGCATCCGCATGACTGACCATGCCCTTGATCACAACGGCCGTGGTCGCCAGCGCCGCCGGAATCACCAGGGCCGTCAGCACTTGCTCGAAGTTCCAGCCCAGCCCCAGCAGTGTCGCGCCCATCCACGCCCCGAGGATGGCGCCGAAGCGGCCGATCCCGAGCATCCACGACACACCGGTGGCCCGCCCCTGAGTCGGGTAAAACCGCGCCGCCAGTGACGGCATCGCCGATTGCGCACCGTTGACACACATCCCCGCCACCAGCACCAGCGTCGCCAGTATTGTGATGCTGCCCAGGCTCTGCCCCACCGCGTAGGCAAACACCCCGGCCAGCAGGTAGAAAGTGCCAATGACCTTGTGCGGATTGAACCGGTCCATCGCCCAGCCCACGCCCACCGCACTCAGCACGCCACCGAACTGGAACAGCGCACCGATGAAGGCGGCCTGTTCCATGCTCGCGCCACTGTCACGCATCAGCGTCGGCAGCCAGCTGGTCAGCAGGTAGACGATCACCAGGCCCATGAAGTAGGTCAGCCACAGCAGCAAGGTGCCGACGCTGTAGGTGCCGGAGAAGATCACCGCAAACACATTGCGCGCCTTCACGGTTTTCTGTTCCGGCACGCTGAAGCTGGACGCCTGGGCCACCACCGTCGGGTCAATCGGCGCCAGTGTCTTGCGCACCTTGTCCGTACCGCGGTTACGCACCACCAGGTAACGCGCCGACTCCGGCAGCCAGAACAGTAATACGACGGCGAGGATCAGCGGCAAGACTCCACCGATCAGCAGCAGGCTGTGCCAGCCAAAGGCCGGAATGAGCTTGGCCGAGATAAAGCCGCCGCCGGCCATGCCGAGGTTGAAACCGCAGAACATGCTGGTCACCAGCAAGGACTTCTTGCGCTCCGGGGTGTACTCCGACAGCAGGGTCGTGGCGTTCGGCATGCCGGCGCCCAGGCCCAGCCCGGTTAAAAAGCGCAACACCAGCAATTGCTCGACGTTGGTGCTGTAGGCCGAAGCCAGGCTGAAGGCACCGAACAACAACACCGCCCCGACCAGTACGACTTTTCGCCCAAAGCGGTCAGCCAATGGCCCGGAGCCCAGTGCACCAAAGACCATGCCGATCAGAGCCGCGCTCATCACCGGCCCGAGGCTGGCGCGATCGATTCCCCAATCCTGCGACAGAGCCGGCGCAATGAATCCCATGGCCGCGGTATCGAGGCCGTCGAGAAAGACAATCAGGAAACACAGGATGACTACCCGCCACTGGTAGCGCGAAATGGGTTGAGCATTGATGAAGGACTGCACGTCAAGGCAGTTTCCTACAGCAGACTGGGGCTGGTTCATTATTTTTATTCCGTGGATCACAGTCGAAAGGGGCCAGCCGGGGCTGACGCAGACGCGACAGTAATGATCCACAGGAAACAGCGTCAATTCGTCAAACGTAACTCTGTGCGTTTATCGAACAGCTTAGGTGAACAGTTGGCTACTGAGGTCGCGGCTGGCACTCAGCAGGCCAGGCAGGAAGCGTTGTTCCAGCTCGTTACGACTGACTCGCCCGGCGTGGGTGCTGACATTGAGGGCCGCGACCACCTGGCCGGAGGCGTCGTACACTGGGACGGCAATTGAGCGCAGTCCCTGCTCAAGTTCCTGGTCGACAATGCACCAGCCTTGCTGTCGGACCTCTTGCAGGCATTCGAGCAACGCCTCGGGGGTGTGAATCGTGCGACTCGTCTTGGCCTGCAGTTCGGCGTGCTCCAGGTATTCGCCCAGCGACGTGTCATCCAGCGCAGCCAGCAGGATCCGCCCCATCGACGTGCAATAGGCCGGCAGGCGCCCACCCACCGACAGGTCCACCGAAATCAGGCGCTGGGTGGTCGCGGAGCGGGCGATGTACAGAATGTCGTCACCTTCCAGCGTGGCCATGTTGCAGGCCTCGTGCAGCTGTTCGCTCATGCGGTCCAGGTAAGGCTGGGCGGAAACCGCCAGCGGCGTTGATGACACATAGGCATGGCCGAGGGTCAGCACTTTGGGCAGCAACGAGTAGGTGCGGCCGTCGGTGGTGGCGTAGCCGAGTTTGATCAGGGTGTGCAGGCAACGGCGCACGGCGGCGCGGGGAATTTCCGTGCGGTGGCTGATCTGGGCGATGGTCAGGTGCCGTTTGCGTTCCTGGAATGCTTGCACCACAGCCAGGCCACGGGCCAGGGACGTCATGAAATCCGGGTCGCCAGTCAGTGCCTGGATCCGTTTGGCCGGCGAGGCAACGATGGGGGGAGCCACTGAAGCGAAGGAATTGCGCATTTGATCGTTCATACAAGGTCCTTTTACCCACTCGGAACAGCGACTATTACAAAGGGCTACCGCCTGACGCTCAAGCCCGGCCCGTCAACTCCGGGCGATTATCGAACGCTCGACCGATAATCGCAATCAGCCGTGCCAATCAGCCCGTCCGCTGATGTCCGGTTTTTCGCTGGATCACCAACTCGTTTACAGCCGATCGACCCAGGAATTAATGAGGCATTCTAAATAACATAACTTGTTCGACTTAATGGCGTCAGAAAGGCATCGCAGCAATCAGGATCAGTCGACGTTCTAGTAGAACGTAAAATTCCGCACAACAAAACTGCGCCCCCAAGACCGGCTTTCAACTCTTTGGAGATAGTGTTCTTCAAATAGGCCGCTATAATACAATTCAGTAGCACTCCGGTTTTTTTACTTGCCGGACCTGCTACCCGGCAATGCGATGTTCCATCTCCGTTGCCCATTGCAAGCGCCAGATCTGCATTGCACTGCCTTGCCAGTGCGCTTGCTGAAACAGGAAACTGAAGCTACGTCAGCTGTTTATCTCTGGTGCCGTGGCCGCCTGTGACATGGAAGTATTGATCCCGGTTGTCGCCAAAACGATGTCTTGACGGGCATTGCCCATTCGACGGACGTGATCAATCGATTTGATGCAGCGCGTTTTCACCAGAATTTATCCCAACTCAATCAGGTAGCACTGTGACGAAAGACGAACTGCGCGCGGAACTAGAGCGCCAGGAACAACGCTACAAGGAAGTTTACGGCGGAGAAGTCACCACTTACGCCGCTCAACCCGAACCGGAACGCAAACCCTGGCGTAAACGCGCCACCGTTCAGGATCAGGTTTTCCAGCAAGAACTTGAAAAAATGGAAAAGGAACTCAAAGCCGAAGAGCCATGACTGCTTCGGCCTGATCCTTACAAGGACCTGCCTCTGCACCTGTTAAAAGCGGGATGTAGGGAGGTCGCCTTGCGCGCCCGCTACGAGCGGGCTGCGGCCACTGCCCTCCCCCGGATGAAGGCAGATTTTGATATCTGACGTATTTCTCAGATATTTCGTACAGGCATTCTCCCTCATCCCTCAGCGGCGCAAATCCCTTGCTGCGGCGATCTTTTCAAGCAAAATCAACAAGTTAAAAAACACAGCAAAACCCTAGGGCTTTGGGTGCCGCGGCAAAAAATTTCGTTGAAGAATGTTACCGATGAGCAGCTAGTGCATTGATTAGCAGTCTTTTCTGGCATAATCGCGCCCCCTTATGACCGGGTCAGAAAACCTTCATGATCGATTTATTCAGCGGACTGGATGCTTGGGTGCTTGTGAGCCTCTTGCTCGCCCTGGCCTTTGTCCTCGCCTTCGAGTTCATCAACGGCTTTCATGACACCGCTAACGCGGTGGCCACCGTTATCTACACCAAAGCCATGCCGCCTCACCTGGCGGTGTTTTTCTCCGGGGTGTTCAACTTCCTCGGCGTGCTGCTGGGCGGGGTCGGCGTGGCGTATGCCATCGTCCACCTGCTGCCGGTAGAACTGCTGATCAATGTGAACACCGGTCACGGACTGGCCATGGTGTTCTCGTTGCTCGCCGCCGCCATTACCTGGAACCTGGGCACCTGGTACTTCGGTATTCCCGCTTCCAGTTCCCACACGCTGATCGGTTCGATCCTCGGTGTCGGCCTGGCCAACGCCCTGATCAACGATATTCCGTTGGCCGACGGCGTGAACTGGCAAAAGGCGATCGATATCGCCATGTCACTGGTGTTCTCGCCAATGGCAGGTTTCCTGATCGCCGCGTTGATCCTGATCGGCCTTAAATGGTGGCGTCCGCTGTCGAAGATGCACAAGACACCGGAACAGCGCCGCAAGATCGACGACAAGAAGCATCCGCCGTTCTGGAATCGCCTGGTACTGGTGATCTCGGCCATGGCTGTGAGTTTCGTGCACGGTTCCAACGATGGCCAGAAGGGTATCGGCCTGATCATGCTGGTCCTGATCGGTATCGTGCCGGCGCAGTTCGTCCTCGACCTGAACAGCACGACCTATCAGATCGAGCGTACCCGCGACGCCACGCTGCACCTGAGCCAGTTCTACCAGCGCAACTCGGAAACCCTGGGCGAGTTCCTGGCCCTGGGCAAAAGCGTGGAAGGCGATCTGCCGGAGAAATTCCGTTGCAACCCGCAACAGACCGAACCGACCATCACCGCCCTGCTCGGTACCCTCAAGGGTGTAGCCGACTACCACTCGCTGCCGTCGGAAAGCCGCATCGAAGTACGTCGTTACCTGCTCTGCCTCGACGACACGGCGAAGAAGGTCAGCAAATTGCCAACCCTCGGCGCCCGTGAAAAGGCTGACCTGGACAAGCTGCGCAAAGACCTGACCACTACCACTGAATATGCCCCGTTCTGGGTGATTCTGGCAGTGGCGCTGGCCCTGGGCCTGGGCACCATGGTTGGCTGGAAACGCGTGGTACTGACCATTGGCGAGAAGATCGGCAAGCAAGGCATGACGTACTCTCAAGGTATGTCGGCGCAGATCACCACCGCCAGCCTGATCGGCCTGGCGAACATCTTCAGCCTGCCGGTTTCCACCACCCACGTGCTGTCCTCGGGCGTGGCGGGCACCATGGTCGCCAATAAAAGCGGCCTGCAAGGCGGCACCGTCAGAACCATCCTGATGGCCTGGGTATTGACCCTGCCAGCCACCGTGGCCCTGTCGGCCGGTTTGTTCTGGCTCGCTTCGAAGGCGCTTGGCAGCTGACAGGCAGCCAAACGAAAAAGGCGCGCTCCGCAAGGAACGCGCCTTTTTTATTGCCATAATTTTCGCCACACCACAAGTCATTGTGGGAGCGAGCTTGCTCGCGATAGCGGCCTTGCAGTCAATATAGATGCTGAATGTTATGGCCTCATCGCGAGCAAGCTCGCTCCCACAGGGTTTGCGCGTATCGATAGAGTTTTACAGGCAAAAAAAAGGGCAACCGAAGTTGCCCAAAATGCCTTGCGTGCTCATTACATCCAGAAAGAACTACGGTTACTTCCGCTTGTGCGAATCCTTCCAGATAAAAAGTCCGAACCCTGCAAAAAACACAAACATGAGGCTGACAGTCAGCACTCCGGCGATCACCACGTTGTCGAAAAACATGACGCGTCTCCTGCACTTGCCCTGTTGCGATAGAGCCAAGTTAACCAAACGGGCAGGAGAGAATATTGACCGGGATCAATGTCGCCCGAGACTGGGCAAGAGGAAGGGGAAAGTTTGACCCGCATCAATGAATGCGGGGGGAGGATCAGCGTTTTTTCGGTTTGTTTTTCGGCTTTTTCTTTACCTTGCCCAACGGCATGGCTTGTTCGAACGCCTGGCGAACTTCATTGAGCCGCTTGTCATTGAGGTCATGAACACGCTTGGCGCGTTCCGCGTTGAGGTCAATCAATTTGTCGTCTTGGCTCATGGCAGTCAGTGCATCGCTTGAAATGAGTTTCAGCCGCCGTGGCATTCGGCAACCCTGAGCCAATAATGCGGCCTGACGACCGCGCTGACCAGCCGTGTGCTCAAATCTCGATGTCGACCCACAGCCCCTGCCGCGGTTGATCTTCCATCAACGGCGCCACCGGCACTGTGTTGTCGGCATTGAGTTCATCCCCGGGAATCGCCAGGTGCGCCTCGGGATCATGATCAGCCTCGTGGCGACGCCGTTCCTGCTCCTGCCTGCGGCGCTGTTCCTCTCGCAGCAACAGCCCGTCCTCTTCAGGATTGCGCTTTTGCAGGTCGATGGTGCTTTCACTGGAGCTTTCCTGCACCGGCACCACCGGTGGAATATCCGGGCGCGGGCGGATCGGATCAGTCTGTGAAGTGATCGGCACGGCACTCAAGGGGAGCATCGGTGGCAGCATGGTTTTCAGTCTCCTGTCAGCAAGGTTTCGGCTGCGGGGATGGCGACTTGAGCCATCTGTCGCAAACTGTGACTCAATTAGCACTCAATGGTGCAGTCAACGGCGATCCCTGCGCAGGTGGGCTAACGTAAGACTGTGAGTTTTTCTGAGAGTCCTTTGGCCCTGAAGCCCTCATTCCGTTAAGATAGCCCGCTTTTTCAAGGTGGGAGTCAGGCAGCATGGCGCAGCAGTATCAACCGGGGCAACGCTGGATCAGTGACAGCGAAGCCGAGCTGGGTTTAGGCACCGTTCTGGCACAGGACGGCCGCTTGTTGACCGTGCTCTACCCGGCCACTGGCGACACCCGCCAGTACGCGCTACGGAATGCGCCTCTGACCCGCGTGCGGTTTTCGCCGGGTGACACCATCACTCACTTCGAAGGCTGGAAGCTGACCGTCCGCGAAGTCGATGACATTGATGGCCTGCTGGTTTACCACGGCCTCAACGGGCAGAACGAAGTAGTCACCCTGCCGGAAACCCAACTGTCGAACTTCATCCAGTTCCGCCTGGCCAGCGACCGTCTGTTCGCCGGCCAGATCGACCCGCTGGCTTGGTTCTCCCTGCGTTATCACACCCTGGAACACACCAGTCGCCAGTTGCAGTCCTCTCTCTGGGGCCTGGGCGGCGTGCGTGCGCAACCGATCGCGCACCAGTTGCACATTGCCCGCGAAGTCGCCGACCGTATCGCGCCGCGGGTTCTGCTGGCCGACGAAGTGGGCCTGGGTAAAACCATCGAAGCCGGCCTGGTGATCCATCGCCAGTTGCTCTCGGGCCGCGCCAGCCGTGTGCTGATCCTGGTTCCGGAGAACCTGCAGCACCAGTGGCTGGTCGAGATGCGTCGTCGCTTCAACCTGCAGGTCGCGCTGTTCGACGAAGAGCGCTTCATCGAAAGCGATGCCAGCAACCCGTTCGAAGACACCCAACTCGCGCTGGTCGCGCTTGAGTGGCTGGTGGACGACGAGAAAGCCCAGGACGCACTGTTCGCGGCGGGCTGGGATTTGATGGTGGTCGACGAGGCGCACCACCTGGTGTGGCACGAAGACCAGGTCAGCCCAGAATACTCGCTGGTCGAGCAACTCGCCGAAACCATCCCCGGCGTCCTGCTGTTGACCGCCACCCCGGAACAACTGGGCCAGGACAGCCACTTCGCCCGTCTGCGCCTGCTCGACCCGAACCGTTTCCACGACCTGCAAGCCTTCCGCGCCGAGAGCGAAAACTATCGCCCGGTAGCCGAAGCCGTTCAGGAGTTGCTGGATCAGGGACGCCTGTCGCCGCAAGCCCACGAGACCATCCACGGTTTCCTCGGCAACGAAGGCGAAGCCCTGCTGGCCGCCGTCAACGATGGCGACACCGAAGCCAGCGCGCGCCTGGTGCGCGAATTGCTCGACCGTCACGGCACCGGCCGCGTGCTGTTTCGCAACACCCGCGCCGCCGTGCAAGGCTTCCCGGAACGCAAGTTGCACCCGTACCCGCTGCCGTGCCCGGACGAATACCTCGAACTGCCGCTGGGCGATCACGCCGAGCTGTACCCGGAAGTCAGCTTCCAGGCCCAGCCGGACGCCAGCGAAGAAGTGCGCTGGTGGAAATTCGATCCGCGGGTCGAGTGGCTGATCGATCAGTTGAAGATGCTCAAGCGCACCAAAGTGCTGGTGATCTGCGCCCACGCCGAAACCGCCATGGACCTGGAAGACGCCCTGCGCGTGCGTTCCGGCATCCCGGCCACGGTGTTCCACGAAGGCATGAACATCCTCGAGCGTGACCGCGCCGCCGCCTACTTCGCCGACGAAGAGTTTGGTGCGCAAGTGCTGATCTGCTCGGAAATCGGCAGTGAAGGCCGCAACTTCCAGTTCTCCCATCACCTGGTGCTGTTCGACCTGCCGTCCCACCCGGACCTGCTGGAACAACGTATCGGTCGACTGGACCGGATCGGCCAGAAGCACATCATCGAACTGCACGTGCCATACCTGGAAACCAGCCCGCAAGAGCGCCTGTTCCAGTGGTACCACGAAGCGCTGAACGCGTTCCTCAATACCTGCCCGACCGGCAACGCCTTGCAGCACCAGTTCGGCCCGCGCCTGCTGCCGCTGCTCGAAGAAGCCGACGATGGCGAGTGGCAAGCGCTGATCGACGAAGCCCGCACCGAGCGTGAACGCCTGGAAGCCGAGCTGCACACTGGCCGTGACCGTTTGCTGGAGCTGAACTCCGGTGGCGCGGGCGAAGGCGATGCACTGGTGGAAGATATCCTTGAGCAGGACGACCAGTTCGCGCTGCCGATCTACATGGAAACCCTGTTTGACGCCTTCGGCATCGACAGCGAAGACCATTCGGAAAACGCCCTGATCCTCAAGCCGAGCGAAAAAATGCTCGACGCCAGCTTCCCGCTGGGTGACGACGAAGGCGTGACCATTACTTACGACCGCAACCAGGCGCTGTCTCGCGAAGACATGCAATTCATTACCTGGGAGCACCCGATGGTGCAGGGCGGCATGGATCTGGTGCTGTCCGGTTCCATGGGCAACACCGCCGTGGCGCTGATCAAGAACAAGGCGCTGAAGCCGGGCACCGTGTTGCTGGAACTGTTGTATGTCAGCGAAGTGGTTGCCCCGCGCTCGCTGCAACTGGGTCGCTACCTGCCGCCGGCTGCCCTGCGCTGCCTGCTCGATACCAACGGCAACGACCTGTCGGCCCGCGTGTCGTTCGAAACCCTGAACGACCAGCTCGAAAGCGTACCGCGCGCCAGCGCCAACAAGTTCATCCAGGCCCAGCGCGACCAGCTGACGCCACGGATCAACGCCGGTGAAGCGAAGATCCTGCCGCGCCACACTGAACGTGTCGCCGAGGCGCAACGTCGCCTGGCCGCCGATACCGACGAAGAACTGGCGCGCCTGACCGCCTTGCAAGCGGTCAACCCGACCGTGCGCGACAGCGAACTGGTGGCTCTGCGCAAACAACGCGAGCAAGGCCTGGCCATGCTCGACAAGGCTGCGTTGCGACTGGAAGCGATTCGGGTGTTGGTGGCGGGTTAACAACTCTCCTCCACCGCTATAAAAAGAAGGCCCGCAGTGATGCGGGCCTTTTTGTTTACTTCAATTTCAGTAGTGCTGCTAATGGCCTCTTCGCGGGCAAGCCCGCTCCCACAATTGTTAGTGTCGAATACAAATCTCGTGAACAACACTAAACCTGTGGGAGCGGGCTTGCCCGCGAAAGCGATCAGGCAGTCACCACAGAACCTCCAGGCTCACCCACCGCCACCAACCCTTCCTTCATCCGCTTGGCATCGCGCACAAAACACCGCGAAGCCAGGAACAGAAACACCACGGTAAGCAACAGCGCCACCGGAATCAGGTACATCGCGTCATGCAGGCCAACCGCCTTGAACGCTTCGGTCATCTGCTCGGCGCCGGCGGCGAGCATCGCCGTGTGGGCGAAGTGATCGGACAAGGCTCCGACCACCACCGGCCCCAGGCCACCGCCCAACAGGTACAAACCGGCAAAGAACAGCGCCATGGCCGTCGCCCGCAAGCGCGGTTCGACCACGTCCTGAATCGCCGTGTAGACGCAGGTGTAGAAGTTGTAGGCGAACAGCCAGCCGACACTGAATACGGCGACGAACACACCGATCTCGATTCGTCCGGAATGCAGCGCCCACGCGGTGCAGATCGTCGAAATCACCAGGCTGAAGGCGGCAAACAATAGCCGCCCGTTGGCGACCCGCTGGTGAATCTTGTCGGCGATCCAGCCACCGAGGGTCAGGCCGACCAAACCGGTCACACCAACAATAACCCCGGTCGCCACTGCGGCTTCCTGCAACGGCATGAGGAAGTAGCGTTGCAGCATCGGCACCAGAAACGAATTGCAGGCATAGGTGGCGAAGTTGAAACACAGGCCCGCCATCACCAACCACAGGAAGGTTGGTACGGCCAGTACCCGACGGATCGGTCGATCGATCTTTGCCTGCGACACCTGAACGCTCTCGGCGGCGCCACGTTTCGGTTCCCTGATGAAAAACATGAAGATCGCCAGGATCAACCCGGGCACCGCCGCGATAAAGAACGGCGCGCGCCAGCTATCGAAGGCCTTGACCATCGCGCCGATGGTGAAGAACGCCAGCAACAGCCCCAACGGCAGCCCCAGCATGAAGATACCCATGGCCCGTGCCCGGCGGTGCGCCGGAAACAAATCGCCGATCAGCGAGTTGGCGGCTGGTGCGTAACTGGCTTCGCCAATGCCAACGCCCATGCGCACGATCAGGAAGCTCCAGAAACTGCCCACCATGCCGTTGACGGCCGTCAACCCGCTCCACACCGCGAGTCCCCAGCCCATCAGCTTGCTGCGCGAGCCGGTATCGGCCATGCGCCCCAGCGGCAATCCGGCAATGGCGTAGACGATGGTGAATGCCGTACCGATGATCCCCAACTGGAAATCACTGAGGTGCCACTCCATGCGAATGGGCTCGATGATGATGGCCGGGATGGTGCGGTCGAAAAAATTGAACAGGTTGGCCAGGAACAACAGGAACAGGATGCGCCAGGCATTGGCCGCTTGGGTCGAGTTCTGCATGGGTCCGTCTCTTTTATTGTTTTTGGGGCGTCAATGCCCCCGGACTTTGCAATCTAGACAGGCCGGCCACACCTGTCTTTCATTATTCGCCAGGCTGATACCTGCCCATGGTGCACAACCTGTGGGAGCTTTCGCAGGACGGGTATTTCGCAGCTCGTCCGACCGATGAAAAATACCTCTCGCCCCCCCTTCCCAAGCCGTTGCCGAAGCCTAGAATAGCGGCCTTGATTCCCCCCTGTGTCTCCACTCCTCCTTACGATAATCGCCCATGTCCGAAGCCAGTCCGTGTCTGAATTGCGGTGCCTGCTGTTCTCATTTTCGCGTGTCATTTTTCTGGGGTGAGTGCGCCTCGTCCGGGGGGACGGTACCCGATGAACTCGTCGAGCAGATCAGCCCCAGCCGGGTCGCGATGATCGGCACCGGCTGCAAACCTGTGCGCTGCACCAGCCTGGTTGGAGAGGTGGGCAGTACAGTGCAGTGCTCGATTTACGAAAAACGCTCCAGCACCTGCCGGGAGTTCGATGCTTCATGGGTCGATGGCCAGGCCAATCCCGATTGCGACGCGGCCCGTGCCGCATTCGGCTTGCCGGCCCTGCAACCGGTGTTCGAGACATCTCAGAAGCAAATCGCCTGAGTAATAGCACCAATCGCTATTAGATTAATGTCAAAATATTTGGCACCAATGTGCCACTACCGCTTGCGCTCCATCCATGCCCTCTATACTCCATGACATTCGCTGGCGCTCTTGCACCGGCCCGAGGGATAACGATGGGGCATGCTATGGAGTGGCTTGGTCTGCATTTCATTACCGAGCTACCAGAGAGTGGGCAGGTCATACTCAATTGCACACATGACCCTTTTCTGGTGCTGCTGGCTTATCTGGTCGCCTGTGTCGGCTGTTTCGCGACACTGGACATGGCCGAACGGGTGGCCCACGCGGAAAAAACCGCGTCCCAAACGCGCTGGCGCTGGGTGGGCAGCGGCTGCCTGGCGGGCGGTATCTGGGCCATGCACTTCGTCGGGATGCTGGCATTCCAGGCGCCTGTCGACCTTCACTACCAACTGCCCGTCACGGTGTTCTCGCTAACCATCGCGCTGCTCGCTGCGTGGCTGGCCATGCATACCCTCAGCCTTCCCGATCTGAGCTTTCGACAGTGCCTCAAGGCTTCGATCGGGATCGGCCTGGGTATCGCGACCATGCATTACGTGGGCATGACGGCGATGCACTCCAGTGCCGCAGTCTATTACCATCCAGGTCTGTTCGCCCTTTCCATCGCGATCGCGATCGGTGCCGCGCTGGCAGCCCTGTTGCTGGCCTGGTATCTGCGCAACGGTGCCGGCATGCTGCATCAGCTTTTCAAATACTGCGCCAGCCTGCTGCTCGGGGCAGGCATCCTCAGCATGCACCTAACCGCCATGGCCGCCTTGAATCTGGTGTTGCCCAACGACAGCCTGCCAGTGCAAACCGGCGAACACAGCCATATGCAACTGGCGTTGACCGTGACGGTCATGACCCTGCTGATCATCGGGAGCAGCATCAGCGCGGCACTGGCGGACAAGAAACTGCAACACAAGGACCACGACCTGCAGCGGGTCAACTCCCTGCTCAGCCAACTGGACCAGGCGCGCATGTCACTGCAGCAGGTGGCGCACTACGATGCGCTGACCAACCTGATCAACCGTCGCGGGTTCAACCAGATCTTCGCCGAAAAACTCATCGAGAAAACCAACGAAGGCGGGATGCTGGCAGTCCTGTTCCTGGACATCGACCATTTCAAGCGGATCAACGACAGCCTTGGCCACGACGCCGGAGACGAACTGCTCAAAGTGCTTGCCGCGCACATCAAGAGCTCGGTTCGCAGTCACGAGGATGTGGTCGCACGCTTTGGCGGCGACGAGTTCTGCCTGCTCATCGACCTGCATGATCGTGACGAAGCGCGACAGTTGGCCCAACGCATCATGCTGAAAATGAAGGAGCCCATCGAACTGGCTGGCCGGCGCATGGTGATGACCACCAGCATCGGTATCAGCCTGTTTCCGGAAGACGGCAAGACCTGTGAGGAACTGTTGAAGAACGCCGACCTCGCGCTGTATCAGTCCAAGGGTAGCGGACGCAACGGGTTGAATTTTTTCAGTGCCAACCTGAAAACCCGCGCCACCCTCGAGCTGCAACTGGAAGAAGAGTTGCGCCACGCCCTGCGTGAAGACACCGGCCTGATGCTCTATTACCAGCCGATCTATGACCTCAAGACCGGTCAGGTCAGCAAGCTCGAAGCCTTGATCCGCTGGCAACACCCGGTCCACGGATTCCTCGTGCCGGATCGTTTTATCGCCATCGCCGAGGCCAATGGCCTGATCGCCGAACTGGACAACTGGGTGCTGCGCAAGGCCTGCGAAGATCTGGGCGAGCTGTCGCGCCAAGGCTGTGCAGACCTCAAGATCGCCGTGAACTGTTCGCCCCTGAACCTGGCGCGCGAAGAACTGGCCGATGAGATCGAGTACGCGTTACGGGCCGCCGGTGTCGAGCCCCATCGGCTGGAACTGGAAGTCACGGAAAACGCCTTGATGGGCAATATCGCCAACACACTGGTGTTGCTGCGGCAGATACGCGCCCTCGGCGTATCGCTGTCGATCGATGATTTCGGCACCGGCTATTCATCCCTGGCCTACCTCAAGCGCTTGCCGCTCAACACGCTGAAAATCGATCGCTCGTTCATCCAGGACATTCCCAAGGCGACCCAGGACATGGAGATTGTCCAGGCCATTATCGTCATGGCCCATACCCTGCAACTGCAAGTGGTCACCGAAGGGGTCGAAACCTTCGAGCAATACCAGTTCCTGGAAGAGCAGGGCTGTGACTTCGTTCAGGGCTATTTGCTCAGTCGGCCAGTGCCACTGACCGAGTTACTCCCGGTGCTGAACGAAATCAACCAGCGCAAGCACACCTACACAGTCACGGCGCTGAGTCTGGCTCACGGTACATCTGCACTAATGTAGACGGGTCTTTTTCAAGGAAACCCTGGCTCCCGTGCAGGCGCATCAACTGCGCGGCCAGACCGCTGATCGGTGTCGACGAGCCCTGCTCACGGGAAAACTTCACCGCAGCATCCAGATCCTTGAGCAAGGTGCGCACGTGCCACTTGACCGGTTCGAAACGGTTTTCAGCCATCTGCGGGGCCAGGAACTGCAAGGGCCTGGAATCGGCAAAGCCGCCGGCCAGCGCTTCGGCGATCAGGCTTGCATCAACCCCGGAACGCTCCGCCAGCGCGACCACTTCGGCGATCACCAATGCATTGCAGGCAACGATCATCTGATTGCACGCCTTGGTCACCTGCCCCGCCCCGACACCGCCCATGTGTGTCACACGTTGCCCCAGGCTCAACAGGACGGGCCGGACCCGTTCCAGATCCTGTGCGTCACCGCCGACCATGATCGCCAGGCTCCCCGCTTCTGCACCGACCACGCCACCGGACACCGGCGTGTCGAGCCAGCCCATGCCGGTTCTGCCGGCGAGGTCTGCGGCCATCTCCCGCGTTGCGTTAGGCTCCAGGCTGGAAAAGTCCACCAGCAGCTGGCCTTTTCTTGCCCCCTCGACAATGCCCGCCGGACCAAACACTACCTCGCGCACGACCGCCGTATCCGCCAGGCACAACATCACCACGTCAGCGTGCTGGCACAGTTCGGCCGGGCTGGCGACCTGGCGTGCGCCAGCCTCGACCAGTGGTTTGCACTTGTCCGGATTGCGATTCCATACCGCCAGCGGATACCCCGCGGCCAGCAGTCGCCGGCACATCGGCAACCCCATCAGGCCGATCCCGGCAAACCCCAGCGAAGGTAGTGTTGACATCATTTAGCCTCCTTTTGATTAAAGATCGCCAAATACTGGCCGATTCATCATGACTTGGGAAAGGATTCCCCCCGAGCAATGCTCAGGCCAACGACCAAGGCATGGTCCAGGTGCGCGCTGAAAAAAGACGCGATTCCACTCCGTGACGGGTCGACGACAGAGAGTCGGCCAACCAATCAGCCCAGGTAGATGGCGAACAATGACTTCTAAAAACAACCCGGCCACTGCGGTAACCGATCTGACGTTGAGCCCCGCGGCCAACAGCCCGTCATCACCGAAGCCATTGATTCAATCCCGCCCGTTGGCGACCCAGCAATACCTCTACTTCACCGAAACCAACACCGACCGTATCCTCGATAACCTCGACGGCCTGCGCGACATGGTGTTCCCGCGACCACCGCATCCGGAAGGCGACAGCGAACAACACAGCGACCAGGAATTCCCCTCGGTGTGCCTGATCGGCCTGGGCCGCTGCGGCTCGAACATTGCGCTGGACGTGGCAGAGCTGGTGTACAACGCCCGCAAGTTCTACCTCAACGAATTCAACAACGAAGATCGCCTGTCACCGGACAAGCGTTTTGCCGAAAAGGGCTACAGCCCGGCCCAGTGGATCCGCAACAACCTGCGCCTGGGCCAGAACAAGAACACCAAACCGGTGTTTCTGGTCGAGCCGCTGGTGATGCTCGGCGACCTGGACAAGGACATCGCCGGACGCATCCGCTTCTCACGCAAGGGCGAGAAAAGCGGCTTCCTGCGCGACTACAGCAAAATGAAAATCATGGACTTGTCGGAGGTCCACGCCGGTGGCGCCGGTAACGCGCCGATCCTCGGCCAGTACCTGGCCAAGATCATCCTTAACAAGGACACCCAGCGTTTCTCCAGCCCTGACTGGAAAATGATTCACTCGTACCTGATCGACAGCTGCGGCATCAAGGCCAACCAGTCGCGCCTGTATTTCTCGATCTTCAGTGCCGGCGGCGGTACCGGTTCGGGCATGGCCTCGGAGTTCGGCCTGGCCCAGCAGCACTCGTACATGAACAAGACGTTCGACACCAAACCGATGGACGAGCACGACAGCAAGAGCGGTCACTCCTTCGTCTTCGAACCGATCTTTACCAGCGGCATCTGTGTACTACCGAACATTTCCGATCACCGCAGTGAAATGTCCGAGGCGCTGCACATAAACGCTGGCCGGCTGCTGTGCAAATACCTGTCGGAAGAGTGGGACTTCTCCTACAACTTCGCCAACGAGGACAGCAGCGAAGCCAGCGTCATGGGCCGCATCCGCCCATGGAACGCGATGATGCTGATTTCCAACGACATCATGCGTTACGCCGAAGAGAACGATGACGGCAATATCCAGAACATTGATGTCAATGCCATGGAAAAGCACGCCAACCAGTACATCTCTCAGCAGATTTTCAACATTCTGACGGCTCAGGCGGTCACCACCGACTACGACCAGAACTATTTCCGTCGGGCCGGCATCGACATCGGCGAAACCATTCGCCTGGACGCCAACGACCTGTTCATGAGCCTGGCCGGCCCGGTGGCGATTGCCTATGCCGAGTCCGTGGTGCCGGAAACCCCGCCGCCAAGCAGCGACAAGTTCAAGGTGTTCGAGAAAGAGCCGGCGCGCCTGAACATCGACGACCTGTTTTTCCGTTCGATCGACCTGCCGCACTTCAACAAGGTCACCCAGGCCATCGAAGGCATCAGCCTTTTGCCCATCGAGTCCAAGCGCTATCGCGCGTCGCTGGAGCAGTACAAGAACTCGGGTTACGACGCGGCGGCCCTGCACGACCTGCACTTCTTCAAGAACTGCTCGTCGGTGGTGTCGATCGTTTCCTTGCCGAAGGACTACAAGCTGTCCTACATGGACCTGAACCGGTTGAAGACCCACCTCAACAGCCTGTTCCCCAACACCACGCTCAAGCGCTACGCGCTGGTGATCGGTGCCTCGGCCAACCTGTCCCTGACCACCCTGATCGCCAAGAGCCCGTGCCTGTCGGACGATTTCCTGACGCTGATCGTAGCCTTTATCAAACGCTGCTTTGCGAAGCCTGCCTACCGTTTCGACGAAACCCTGGACAACTCGATCCTGGACTTCATCGTCCAGGAAGAATTCGACGAAGGCCGTATCGACGACTTGCTCAATGAATTCGAGAACCCGGCGAAGATCCTCGATACCAACTGGTACGCGATCAAGCCGATGTATGAGAAGAAGTACCGCGAACTGATCAACGACAAGGAAAAATTCGTCTCGATCAACGACATCCGCCTGTCCCGGGACTGCGTGAAGAAATCGATCAAGTACCTGCGCGAGATCTATCGTCACCGCATTGGCAAGACCAAGGTCATTTCGCTGAACAACCATACGGGCAAGACGGCTTACTAAGCGTCGCCCCCATTCGCGAGCAAGCCCGCTCCCACATTCGACTGCATTCCTTCTGGAAGAACACGGTTAAATGTGGGAGCGGGCTTGCTCGCGAAGGCGGCCTTGAATTCACCGCAAATCAACATCCAGAAACAATTGAGCAGCCGTTCAGCTGCCCTCCCAACTGTTCCCGTTACGTTTACGTCACCGTGAGGCTGTGGCCTTTCTCTACGGCAACATGCCATCACGCTACTCGGCTACACACTTTCCTGCGGGAAAGGCGCGCACCAAGCCGGTGCAACCTTTCAAACCTGCGCCCTTTCCTGGATCAGAATCCACGGCGAAACAACCACCGCCCACAACTGCGGATCACGTTCAAAAAGATCCAGCGCCCGCGTTTCAGACAGCTTGGCGAGCTTGTCGCCAGCCAGCCAGGCAGCCACTTTCTGCCCTTCATCCTGGGCCACGGCCTCGGCGGCGGCGATCAGATCCAGGCCAGGATCGACCCACAATAGGGCACCCTTGGCAAAGAATGGCTCCAACTCTTTCCAGGTAATAGATGCGGTTTCACCAAGCAGCTTGGCATAGAGGGTGCTAGGTTCTTGATTCATGGGACTGTCCGGAAAAGAAATCGACGCAGATGATAACGTCGGTGGACTGGCAGAAAAACCCGGTTGCAATTGAGTGACCGAAATGAAAAGCGCAGGAAAGCCAGGGAATGCACTGAATACGGCTATAAGCCCCTCAACGCCCCGCCGCAATTCTGTCTTTTTCTTTCAATAAAGCGACACTTGCAGGTTTTGCCCCTCGGCGCTGCCTTCCCAGGCTGACAATCGGCGCTCTACACTGTACCGGTACAGTTGCCGAGGGGCTTTTCCGGGGAATGTCGTAGATATCTGACCCGGTTCTGCTGCTTTCGGCGCCAGGACTATAAAAACTACAACAGTAAGAGTGGAGCACTATGACTAAGGCTACTAAGCAGATTTCCAAACTGTTTGCCGCTATGGTTCTGGCCGGGGTTGCCAGCCATTCGTTCGCAGCTGACACCATCAAGATCGGCATCGCCGGCCCTAAAACCGGTCCTGTAGCCCAATACGGCGACATGCAGTTCAGCGGCGCCAAAATGGCCATTGAACAGATCAACGCCAAAGGCGGCGTAGACGGCAAGAAACTCGAAGCCGTTGAATACGATGACGCCTGTGATCCAAAACAAGCGGTAGCGGTCGCGAACAAAGTCGTCAACGACGGCGTCAAGTTCGTGGTTGGCCACCTGTGCTCCAGCTCCACTCAACCGGCTTCGGACATCTACGAAGACGAAGGCGTGATCATGATCACCCCGGCTGCCACCAGCCCGGACATCACCGCCCGTGGTTACAAAATGGTCTTCCGTACCATCGGTCTGGACAGCGCCCAGGGCCCTGCCGCCGGTAACTACATCGCCGACTTCGTAAAACCGAAGATCGTTGCTGTCCTGCACGACAAACAGCAGTACGGTGAAGGCATCGCCACCGCCGTCAAAACCACCCTTGAGAAGAAAGGCGTAAAAGTCGCAGTGTTCGAAGGCGTCAACGCCGGCGACAAAGACTTCTCCTCGATGATCGCCAAGCTCAAGCAAGCCAACGTCGACTTCGTCTACTACGGCGGCTACCACCCAGAGCTGGGTCTGATCCTGCGTCAATCCCAGGAAAAAGGTCTGAAAGCCAGGTTCATGGGTCCGGAAGGCGTGGGTAACGACTCCATTTCGCAGATCGCCAAGGACGCTTCCGAAGGCCTGCTGGTGACCCTGCCGAAATCCTTCGACCAGGATCCGGCCAACATTGCCCTGGCTGACGCGTTCAAGGCCAAGAAAGAAGACCCGAGCGGTCCGTTCGTGTTCCCGGCCTACTCGGCTGTGGAAGTGATCGCCGAAGGCATCAAGGCTGCCAAGTCCGAAGACTCCGCCAAAGTGGCTGAAGCCATCCACAAAGGCACCTTCAAGACCCCGACCGGCGACCTGAGCTTCGACGAGAAAGGCGACCTGAAAGACTTCAAATTCGTGGTTTACGAGTGGCACTTCGGCAAACCAAAAACTGAAGCCAAGCCTCAGTAAGGCGTTGCCTGACTGACTGCCAATAAAGCCCACGGCGTGCCGTGGGCTTTGTTTTACGAACGTACTTGGGCCGCGCTGGCGTGATCCGCCAGTCTCCCCACCTGAAAATCTCAAAACCGTCATCAGCGGTTCGCTGGCAAACCCCGAATTCGAAGTGGATGCAGATCCACGGGGCTCGGGCGGGAAAATGACTCCACCAGTGAAATGCGTATCAGGTTTTTAGGAGCGCTGTAATGCCTGACATCTATCACTTTTTCCAACAGCTGGTTAATGGCATGACCATTGGCAGCACGTATGCCCTGATCGCCATCGGCTATACGATGGTCTACGGCATCATTGGAATGATCAACTTCGCCCACGGCGAGGTGTACATGATCGGCTCCTACGTGGCGTTCATCGCCATCGCCGGGCTGGCCATGCTGGGACTCGACAGCGTTCCGCTGTTGATGACCGCCGCTTTCCTTGCAACCATCGTTGTCACCAGTGCCTATGGCTACAGCATCGAACGGATCGCCTACCGCCCCTTGCGCGGCAGCAACCGTCTGATCCCGCTGATCTCCGCCATCGGCATGTCGATCTTCCTGCAGAACACCGTTCTGCTGGCGCAAGACTCCAAGGACAAATCCATCCCCAACCTGATTCCGGGCAATATTGCCTTTGGGCCAGGTGGCGCACATGAAGTGCTGATTTCCTACATGCAAATCGTGGTGTTCGTGGTGACCCTGGTCGCCATGCTCGGCCTGACGCTGTTCATCTCCCGCTCTCGTCTGGGCCGCGCCTGCCGCGCCTGCGCCGAAGACATCAAGATGGCCAACCTGCTGGGTATCAACACCAACAACATCATCGCCCTGACCTTCGTCATCGGTGCCGCGCTGGCGGCCATCGCCGCCGTGCTGCTGAGCATGCAATACGGCGTGATCAACCCGAACGCCGGTTTCCTCGTCGGCCTCAAGGCCTTCACCGCAGCGGTACTGGGCGGTATCGGCAGCATTCCGGGCGCCATGCTCGGCGGGCTCGTCTTGGGTGTGGCGGAAGCCTTTGGTGCCGATATCTTCGGCGACCAGTACAAGGACGTCGTGGCGTTCGGCCTGCTGGTTCTGGTGCTGTTGTTCCGGCCAACCGGCCTGCTGGGCCGTCCGGAGGTTGAGAAGGTATGACTAGGAATCTTAAACAGGCGCTGTTCAGCGCCTTGCTGGTGTGGGCCGTGGCTTACCCGGTACTCGGTCTGAAGCTGACCATCGTCGGCATCAACCTCGAAGTTCATGGCACCAGTGACGCCACCCTGATCACCATCGCGGTGTGTTCGGTGCTGATGTTCCTGCGTGTGCTGTTCGACCAGCAGATCAGCTCGGCCTGGCGTTCGTCGCCAAGCATGCCGCTGATTCCGGCCAAGGCCAGCAACTTCCTGACCCTGCCGACCACGCAACGCTGGATCATCATCGCGCTGATCGCCGGCGCCCTGGTCTGGCCGTTCTTCGGCTCCCGCGGTGCGGTGGATATCGCAACCCTGGTGTTGATCTACGTGATGCTCGGCCTCGGCCTGAACATCGTGGTCGGCCTGGCTGGCCTGCTCGACCTCGGTTACGTCGGCTTCTATGCCGTCGGCGCCTACAGCTACGCGCTGCTGTCGCACTACTACGGCCTGAGCTTCTGGATCTGCCTGCCGATTGCCGGCCTGATGGCGGCCACCTTCGGCTTCCTGCTCGGTTTCCCGGTACTGCGCTTGCGCGGTGACTACCTGGCGATCGTGACCCTGGGCTTCGGTGAAATCATTCGTCTGTTCCTGCGCAACCTGACCGGCCTCACTGGCGGTCCGAACGGCATCAGCAACATCGAGAAACCGACGTTCTTCGGCCTGACCTTTGAACGCAAGGCCGCGGAAGGCCTGCAAACCTTCCACGAGTACTTCGGTCTGGAATACAACTCGATCAACAAGGTGATTTTCCTTTACCTCGTTGCGCTGTTCCTGGCACTGGCTGCACTGTTCGTCATCAACCGTTTGCTGCGCATGCCGTTGGGCCGTGCCTGGGAAGCATTGCGTGAAGACGAGATCGCCTGCCGTGCGCTGGGCCTGAACCCGACCATCATCAAGTTGTCGGCCTTCACCCTGGGTGCGAGCTTCGCCGGTTTCGCCGGCAGTTTCTTCGCCGCTCGCCAGGGCCTGGTGACGCCGGAGTCCTTCACCTTCATCGAGTCGGCGATCATCCTCGCCATCGTGGTGCTCGGTGGCATGGGCTCGCAACTGGGCGTGATCCTCGCTGCCGTGGTGATGATCCTGCTGCCGGAAATGATGCGTGAGTTCAGTGAGTACCGCATGCTGATGTTCGGTGCCCTGATGGTACTGATGATGATCTGGCGCCCTCAGGGTCTGCTGCCCATGCAACGTCCTCACATGGAGCTGCGCAAATGAGCCGCGAGATCCTGAAAGTAGAAAACCTGAGCATGCGCTTCGGCGGCTTGCTGGCGGTCAATGGCGTAGCCTTGAGCGTGAAAGAGAAACAAGTGGTGGCATTGATCGGCCCTAACGGCGCCGGCAAGACCACCGTGTTCAACTGCCTGACCGGCTTCTACAAGCCGAGCGGCGGCAGCATCCTGCTGGACGGCGAGCCGATCGAAGGCCTGCCGGGTCACAAGATCGCCCTCAAAGGCGTGGTGCGCACCTTCCAGAACGTACGGTTGTTCAAGGACATGACTGCGGTCGAGAACCTCTTGATCGCCCAGCACCGTCACCTGAACACCAACTTCCTGTCCGGCCTGTTCAAGACCCCGTCGTTCCGCAAGAGCGAGCGCGAGGCCATGGAGTACGCCGAATACTGGCTGGACAAGGTCAATCTGCGTGAGTTCGCCAACCGTCCGGCCGGCACCCTGGCCTACGGTCAGCAACGTCGCCTGGAAATCGCCCGCTGCATGATGACCCGTCCGCGGATCCTCATGCTCGACGAACCGGCCGCCGGCCTGAACCCGAAGGAAACCGAAGACCTCAAGGCGCTGATCAGTGTGCTGCGTGAAGAGCACAACGTGACCGTCCTGCTGATCGAACACGACATGAAACTGGTCATGAGCATTTCCGACCACATCGTCGTGATCAACCAGGGTACGCCCCTGGCCAACGGCACGCCGGAACAGATCCGCGACAATCCTGAAGTGATCAAAGCCTACCTGGGGGAAGCGTAAATGCTGCAGTTCGAAAACGTTTCCACCTTCTACGGCAAGATCCAGGCCCTGCACAGCGTCAACGTCGAAGTCCGCCAGGGCGAAATCGTGACCCTGATCGGCGCCAACGGTGCCGGCAAGTCCACGCTGCTGATGACGCTTTGCGGTTCGCCGCGCGCCCACAGCGGCAGCATCCGCTACATGGGTGAGGAACTGGTCGGCCAGGACTCTTCGCAGATCATGCGCAAGAGCATTGCCGTGGTGCCGGAAGGTCGTCGGGTGTTTTCCCGGCTGACCGTGGAAGAAAACCTGTCGATGGGCGGTTTCTTCACCGCCAAGGGCGACTATCAGGAACAGATGGACAAGGTCCTCGGACTTTTCCCACGCCTGAAAGAGCGCTTCAACCAGCGTGGCGGCACCATGTCCGGCGGCGAACAGCAAATGCTCGCCATCGGCCGTGCCCTGATGAGCAAGCCCAAGCTGTTGCTGCTCGACGAGCCGTCGCTGGGTCTGGCACCGATCATCATCCAGCAGATCTTCGACATCATCGAACAGCTGCGCAAGGATGGTGTGACGGTGTTCCTGGTCGAGCAAAACGCCAACCAGGCACTGAAAATCGCTGACCGCGCCTACGTTCTGGAGAACGGCCGGGTAGTGATGACAGGCACCGGTGAGGCGCTGCTGACCGATCCGAAAGTGCGTGAAGCGTACCTCGGTGGCTGAGCCTTTGCGGTAAAACAAAAAACGGCCTTTGCAGGCCGTTTTTTTATGCCTGCGAATACGATCCTTGTAGGAGCTGCCGCAGGCTGCGATCTTTTGACTTTGATCTTTTAAGATCAAAAGATCGCAGCCTGCGGCAGCTCCTACAAGGGTCCGTGTGTGGGTTCAAAGTCGATCCAGCGCCTCCCCACTGCGCTTGAACCATCCGATCAAATAATCCGCCAGCACCTGCGTGCGCTTGGGCAAACCACCCTGATACGGATGCACCAGGTACATCGGCATGCTGCGGGTCTGATAATCGCGCAGCAGCCATCGTAAACGTCCGTCGGCCAGTTCTGTTGGCAAACAGTAGGACGGCAGGCGCGCAATACCGGCGCCGACCAGTGCGGCTTTCTTCAACAGGTTGTAGTGGTTGCTGGCGAACGGCCCCGACACCCGCACCCGCAACAACTCATGCTGCTGGTGATATAGCCATTCTTCGCGGCCGCTGTAATGGCTGTTGAGCAGGCAGCGATGTTCGGCCAGCGCCTGGGGTGTTTGCGGTTCACCGTATTGCTCCAGATAAGCCGGGCTGGCACAGGTCAGTTCCTGCCACGCCAGCAATGGGCGCGCGACCAGCCTCTGGTCAAGGGCCACGTCAGAGCGAATCGCCAGGTCGAATCCGTCCCGGGACAATTCTCGGTAGCTGTTGTTGAGTTCCAGCTCGATCTGCACCTGGGGATACTTTGTCGAGAACTCCAGCAACAGACCATCGAAGAAGGTTTCCCCGAGCGACACCGGCACCGTCATCCGCACCGGCCCGGCCATATCGTCCTTCAGTCGCGCCAGGGCCTGGCGCGCCCGCTCGACTTGCACCACCAGCGCCTGTGCCTGGGGCAACAACGCAGCGCCAGCGGCGGTCAGGCTCAAGCGGCGGGTGGTGCGCTGCAACAGCACCACGGAAAACTGCGCTTCCAGCTGGCTGATGCGCTTGGACAGCTGGCCTTTGCTGCAACCGAGCTGCTGCGCCGCCAGGGTGAAACTTCCCGCTTCGATCAATACGGCGAACGCGGCCAGGTCATCCATCTCGCTCATGGATTGTTTCCATTTGAAAACCAAAGGTTGCCTATTAGCGCGCTTATCTCCAGAAAAAACCACCCTAAACTGATTCCTCGTTCAACCCATACGAGGATCAACCCCCATGAAAATTCTTTTGATCGGCGCAAACGGCACCATCGGTTCGGCAGTCGACAAGGAACTGTCGCAACGCCACGAAATCATCCGGATTGGCCGCAACAGCGGCGATTTTCAGGTGGACATCAGCGACAGCGCCTCGATTCGCAAACTGTTCGAGCAGACCGGCAAGTTTGATGCGCTGATCTGCGCCGCCGGCAACGTGACCTTCGCACCGCTCAGCGAGATGACCGAAGAAAGCTTTGCCCTGGGCCTGAAAGACAAGCTCATGGGCCAGGTCAATTTGCTGTTGATCGGCCGCGACTTCGCCAATGACGGTGCGTCGTTCACCTTCACTACCGGCGTACTCAGCCACGACCCGATTCGCAGTGGCGCCTCGGCGGCGCTGGTCAACGGTGCACTGGACAGCTTCGTACGCGCCGCCGCCATCGAACTGCCGCGGGGCCTGCGGGTGAACTCGATCAGCCCCAACGTCCTCGTCGAAGCCATGGGCAAATACGCGCCGTACTTCCGTGGCTTCAAGCCGGTGCCTGCAGTAGACGTGGCCTTAGCCTACGCCAAAAGCGTAGAAGGCCTGCAAACGGGTCAGACCCTTCACGTAGGCTGAGTCGGTTCAAGCTCAATCAACCAACGTGGGCAATAGGTCTTTGGCGATGGCTTTCGGGATGGACACCTGGAACTGCGCGCCCAAGGCCGATTGCACTGTCGCCGTAGAAATCTTCCAGCCATTGATCGACAGCGTCAATTTCTGGCCTATCGACTCATGGGTAATGCGCTGCATACGCTCAGCTGCTTCAGGACTGAGCGTGACATTCATTTCAAATGCCGAATGAAGTCTGTCGTGGTCCTTCAACAGCAACTCCATCCGGGTGAAGTCGGTCGCCGAAGACAAATTGATCTCGGCAGCGTGACTGCCCGTGGCTCCCGTCATCACCATCAGAAACAACCCGATCTTCCAGCCCATTGCCTGTTTCATATCCGCCTCCTGCAAAAAAGCGGCAGCTTACCTTTGGCTTCCTGGCACTCGGCATTGGAATAATTCACAAGATGTTGCCGCAAATCGCCCTTCCCTTTGCCAGAGCCCCACTCCAGCCTTGTGATGAACGGTCAGCCTGAGTAACGTGGCAGCACTTGTCAGGAGACCCCAAGATGCGTGTTGCCCGTTCCTTAGTCCTCGTTGCCCTGCTTCCGCTGTTCGCCGCTTGCCAGTTGTTCGAAAGTGAGCGGCAGAACGCCTCCCATGTCGGCCAGACACGCATGCAAGGCCAGTTGACCGCGGCGGACGGCAAACTGCTGTTCCAGCCGTGCAACCAGTCTGCGCGCTACGTGGTCAACGACACTGGCGGTACCAGCGTCCTGCAGCAGGCCGCCAGCCTGGCGGACAAGCAAGGCAAGCTGTTCGCCGACGTGCGCGGGCGGGTTGTGGCCGGCAGCGGTGGTGACGGCCAGCTCGATCTGGAGCAGTTGTACCGCGTCGAGCGCTCGGGCAACGCGTGTGAGGATCCGAATTTCAAGCTGCTGATCCTGCGCGCCGCCGGCCATACCCCGGAGTGGAGCGTGAAAGTCAGCGGCAAAGGCATGGTCCTCGACCGGGCCGGCCAGCCGCCGTTGGCCGTACCTTACGTCGAAGAGCAACTGGGCGATGGCCGTTTCAACCTCAGCACCGAAGCCAACAACCAGCACATTGAACTGTGGGTTGCACCGCAACGCTGCGTCGACAGCAGCACCGGCAGCATCCAGCACATGAGCGCCGAGCTGCGCATCGACGGCCAGGTACAGCGCGGCTGCGGGTATTTCGGCGGATCGCGCGACGACTGATCGTTTAAGCCTCACGGGCCTGGGCCTTTGCGGCTTATAATCGCGGGTTTCAAACGCCCTGGCGCAGTTGTGCGCCCCGCGAACCGGATCCCGCCATGTTACGAATCACCGAACTCAAGTTGCCGATCGACCATCCCGATGAAGACCTGCGCCCTGCCATCGTGCAGCGCTTAGGGCTTGCCAGCGATGATCTGCTCGACTTCACCTTGTTCAAGCGCAGCTACGATGCGCGTAAAAAGTCCTCCGAGCTGTGCTTCATCTACACCATCGACCTTGAAGTTCGCGACGAGGCGGCGGTGCTGCACAGGTTCGCCGATGACCGTAACGTCAACGTGGCGCCGGATGTCAGCTATAAAATGGTTGGCCAGGCACCGGCCGACCTGAGCGCACGTCCGATCGTCGTCGGCTTCGGTCCGTGCGGGATTTTCGCCGGGCTGCTGCTGGCGCAAATGGGTTTCAAGCCGATCATCCTCGAACGTGGCACCGAAGTCCGCCAGCGCACCAAGGACACCTGGGGCCTGTGGCGCAAAAGCGTGCTCAACCCGGAATCCAACGTGCAATTCGGCGAAGGCGGCGCGGGGACATTCTCCGACGGCAAGCTGTACAGCCAGATCAAGGATCCGAAGTTCCTCGGTCGCAAGGTCCTGCACGAGTTCGTCAAGGCCGGCGCACCGGAAGAAATCCTCTACGTCAGCAAGCCGCATATCGGTACGTTCCGCCTGACCGGCGTGGTGGAAAACATGCGTGAGCAGATTCGCGCCCTGGGCGGCGAAGTGCGCTTCCAGCAGCGTGTCACCGACGTGCTGATCGAGGACGGCCAACTGGTCGGCGTCGAACTCAATGGCGGCGAACAGATCCATTCGAAGCATGTGATTCTGGCCCTCGGCCACAGTGCCCGCGACACCTTCCGCATGCTCCACGGCCGTGGTGTGTACATGGAGGCCAAGCCTTTCTCGGTGGGTTTCCGCATCGAGCACCCGCAGTCGCTGATCGACCGCGCGCGGCTGGGCAAGTACGCCGGGCACCCGAAACTCGGCGCCGCCGACTACAAACTGGTGCACCACGCCAAGAACGGCCGTTCGGTCTACAGCTTCTGCATGTGCCCAGGCGGCACCGTGGTGGCGGCGACGTCCGAGCCGAACCGCGTGGTGACCAATGGCATGAGCCAGTACTCGCGTAACGAGCGCAATGCCAACTCCGGGATCGTTGTCGGCATTACCCCGGAAGTCGATTATCCGGGCGGCCCGCTGGCCGGTATCGAACTGCAGGAACGCCTGGAGTCCCACGCCTTTGTGCTGGGCGGCAGCAACTACGAAGCCCCGGCACAACTGGTCGGCGATTTTATCGCGGGCAAACCGTCCACCGAATTGGGCAGCGTCGAGCCGTCCTACAAGCCTGGCGTTGCCCTGGGTGATCTGGCGCTGGCACTGCCGGCGTTCGCCATCGAAGCGATTCGCGAAGCCTTGCCGGCGTTCGAGAAGCAGATTCGCGGTTACTCGCTGCACGACGCGGTGTTGACCGGCATCGAGACTCGCACCTCCTCGCCGCTGCGTATTACCCGCAATGAGACGATGCAGAGCCTGAACGTCAAAGGCTTGTTCCCGGCCGGTGAAGGTGCCGGTTATGCGGGCGGGATTCTGTCGGCGGGTGTGGACGGGATTCGGATTGCCGAGGCTGTGGCTCGGGATATCCTCGGTCTGGAGGCTTAAGGTTTAAAACAAAAGATCGCAGCCTGCGGTGTAGTGGTTCATTTTTTTTGAACCGCTCCGTAGGAGTATTAAGCCGCCTGTTGCTCATACAGCGCAGGCGGCAAGTTGTT
>NZ_AKJO01000109.1:0-25767 GCF_000282295.1 Pseudomonas sp. GM33 | reverse complement strand
GCAGGCTCGCTCCTACAGAGGATTTGTGGTCGCCTATTTGCTGGCAGAATCCACCCGCATCATCCGCTCGCGCTCGTAGCGCGGATACAGATGACTGACGCTGCGGATCAGTTCATAACGGCTCAGGTTGATCCCGGCGAAGCGTTCGGGGATGGGGCTGCGGATCATCTCCGCCATATCACTGCCATTGGCCGCGCCGTCGCGCATGAGCTGATCGAGCCAGCTCAGGTAATCGCGCATCTGTTCGAAGGGTTGCCGGTCACTGGCCACCGGCCCATGGCCCGGCACAACCTGCGTCCAGGGCAAAGCTTGCAGGGTCGCGATGTCCGCCAGCCACACTGACAGCCCCGGACTGTTGGGCGTGGTCAACGCCCGCTGATAAAACACCAGGTCCCCGGCATACAGCACGCCGGTTTGCTGGTCGAGAATAGCCAGATCCGCGCCCGTATGCCCACCCAGGCTCAGCAGACGCAAATCGTGATTCCCAAAACTTTTCACGCCGGGTGTCAGCGTCTGCGTCGGCAACACCACTTCGGTGCCACGCATCCAGTCGCCGACCATCCGGTACATATTCTCGGCCATGGCATCGCCTTGACGGTGCAACAGCTCGGTGGTGCCGGCCAGGGCGCCGATCGGCACGTCGGTGAAGGCCTGATTGCCCAGCACATGGTCCGGGTGGTGATGGGTCAGCAAGACCTCGATCACCGGCTTGTCGGTGGTGGCGGCAATGGCCTTGCGCATCGCTTCGCCGTAACGCCGGGACGGCCCGGTGTCGATCACCACCACACCGCGTTCAGTGACGATAAACGCGGTGTTGACGATGTTGCCGCCGTTGGCCTTGGCGAAATTATCGGTGCTGCCTTCCAGCAGCCAGGTGTCCCGGGCGATCTGCCGGGGCTTGAGCAAGTACTCAAGATCGGCCAGGGCCGGCAGACTGACGCTTAACACCATCAACAGGATCCAGCGCATGCCACGCTCCTTGGGGTCAGGGGATCGACGCATCGAACTCATTGCCGCTGTTGTCCCGTAGCAACAGACGCGTTTGCCCTGCCCCCTCGATGTCAAAGGCCAGGTTGGGGTTTTCGCTGACCGCGGGAAACAGCTCCAGCCGGGCCAGCACGTGCTCGTTGTGGTCGCGCAGCTCGGCATGGTTGATGAAGAATTCCGGAATGCCGCTGACCATGCCGTTGTCCATGGGATGGGCCACCTGCATACGCACACGGCTGAACCCGTCCCGGGGATAGCGCCCGCCGAGCACTTCGCCGATGTGCTCCTCCCAGCCCGGCTGGGTGCGCACCACACTCGGCGCGGTGCAACCGCCACCTGCGGCGTCAATCAGGGTCGAGCCGACATGCCACAGCCCGTCGCGGGTCAACACCGCCGCGCGCAGGGGTGTGGCCTGTTCGATGCGAATGCGCAGCGACAGCCAGGGCAAAACCGAATCCAGCGGCTGGAAGTCGACGATTTTCGGCAACGGATTCAGTTCTGCCCAGGCGAGGATTCTTACCACTTCGCCCTTGAACGCCCGGGCGTCGATTTCCAGTGGCACCTGCCGGGCGTCTTCGGCAAACGGCGGCGCCAGCAACTTGACCCGCTCATCGAAAATGAACGGCGCATTGCCCAGAAACTGCTGTTGATAGAAGGCCCACATCACCGATGGCACTGGGTCTTTGCCGGGATCGATCGCGCCAGCCTGTGCCGCCAGGCTCAACCAGCAGGCCAACAGACAACTCCCTCGCCATTTCATCGCCTGCTCCTTATTGATACATCTCGGGCACGTCGTACTCCAGGCCGTAATGGCCGTAGATGGTCTTCACCGAGCCCTCGCGGATCAGGCCTTCGAGCGCCTCTTCCACGGCATAGGCCAGTTGCCGGTTGCTTTCGTGCACCGCCATGCCGATTTCCCAGAGCTGCTTGCCCATGTTCGGGTAGGCGTTTTCTGCCAGCGCCAGCTGCGGGTCGGCCGCTTCGTGCACTTGCCAGTCGATTTCGCCGCGCATGGCCATCACCGCGTCGACCTCACCGGCCTTCATCGCGGCAAACGCCTGGGGCACGCCGGGGTAGTGATGGGTCTTGCCGGCGAGCATGCCGTTGAACACCGAAGTCAGGTAGAACGACGGCACGCTGTCGACTTCGACACCAATCGGGTGCTGCTCGAACACCGCGACGCTGGCGACCTTGTCCAGCCTTCGGCGGTCATAGGCCACCTGCCATTGTTCGTTCTGGTAGGGACCGAACATCACCACATGGCCGTTGACCAGCTCACCGAGTTCGTTGCGCTTCTGCGCGTAGTCATGGTCGTAGGGCACGCGCATCATCAGGTCGGCCAGTTGCTGGTTGTGCAAGGCACTGGCACGCCAGATGTAATCGCGCAGGTCGTCGTCGAGCTTTTCCCCGGCCGGCGCCCAGATCAGCGTCAGGCGCACGCCGAGCGCCTTGGCCAGGGCTTCGGCCAGCTCGACATCGACACCCTGGGGCTTGCCGGCGCGCTCAAAACTGTAGGGGGCGAAGTCCTTGTAGACCGCCACCTTCAGCTCCCCGGCGGCGATCATTTCGTCGTAGTTGCGAACCTGCGCCTGCGCCGCCTGGCAGCACAGCCACAGAGCGCTGATCAACACCGCGAACAGGCGCATGGGTCACTCCTCGACGTGCACAGTGTCCAGGTAAGTGCGCACCGCCCACAGGGCTTCCTGGCTCAGGTAGTCGGCCATCTTCGGCATGTACACGCGACCGTCGCGTACCGCGCCATGGCGCACCCTTTCGACGAACCATTCATCGCCCGCCTCGCCGACATCAAGCATGCGCAGGTCGGGGGCGATGCCGCCGGACTTGGCCTCCAGGCCATGACAGGCCGCGCAGTTCTGGGTATAGGCCGAAGCGCCGATTTCCACTGCCTTGTCGTGTTCCGGGGCGGTGCGATACGGGTTCACCGCGGCCCAGCCATCGGCATCGAGCTGCACACCGGCATCTTTTATCGGGGTCAGGCCCTGGGTGGCGACAGCCTGTGGCACCACGTTGCCGTGGGCCCAGACCGAACCTGCGCTGATCAAACTGGCCAATAGACCGGTCACGAGCAAGGCGTTGCGTTTTGTTGTCATTGTCATGCCCTCTGGATTGCACGCAAAACCTCTTGGCAGAGGCTATGGCAGCCATCTTAGAAAGCCCTGCGCACAGACCCCATGCTGCTTTGGTGGTCGCCACCTACTCCCTTGGTCGTAAGGCGATCGTTGGACACCGGACGCTGGCCCTGGAGCCGGTCGACGCCGATCAGGGTCAGGATCAGCAGAAACGGCAGGAGCAGTGCTTTGACGATACGCATGGTCAATCCCCTCCAGATCAGTGGCCGTGGTTACCCATGCTAGAACCGCGCCGTGTGTGGCGGGCTACTACCTTGGTACTGGCCCTTCGGTACTTTCTGCATATTTTCACCGCCCCCCAGGCTTCCTATGCTGGCGCTAACGGTCATGGAGAGCCTTATGCGCCAGCTTGCCCCTTACGCCCTGATCTACCTGCTGGCGATTGCCTGCGCCGCCGGCCTGGCCACCCAAAGCCAGGCTGCCGATGCGCCCTTGCAGGTGCGGATCGGCTACCTGGGCTATCGCCCCGACCCCGGCCCGTTGCTGTCCAACGTCATTCCCGAACCCACCGATGCAGGGCTGCGCGGCGCCGAACTGGCGATCACCGACAGCAACAGCACCGGGCGTTTTCTCAAGCACGGCTACAGCCTGGTCAGCGCCAGCGTCGACAGCCCCGAAGCCTTGCTCGAAGCGGCGAAGGCTCAGCACGAACAAGGCCTGCGCCTGTTTGTGGTGAATGCCCCCGCGACCAGCCTGCGCCAATTGAGTGCGGCACTGCCCGACAGTTTGCTGTTCAACGCCGGCAGTGCCGATGACAGCCTGCGCACCACCGCTTGCCTGCCGAACGTGCTGCACACCTTGCCGAGCCGGGCGATGCTCGCCGACGCGCTGGCGCAGTTTCTGGTGTTGCGCAAATGGCAACGGGCGCTGCTGATTGTCGGGCCGACGCCGGACGATCAAGCCTATGCCGCCGCCCTGCGCCGCGGGGCCAAGCGTTTCGGCTTGCAACTGGTGGCGGAAAAAACCTGGAGCTTCGAAAACGACCAACGCCGCAGCGCCCAGGCCGACATGCCGCTGTTCACCCAGACCGCCGAGTACGACGTGGTACTGGTGGCCGATGAACGCGGCGACTTCGGGGAATACGTGCCCTACCAGACCTGGTACCCGCGCCCGGTCGCCGGCACCCAGGGCCTGACCCCGGTGGGCTGGCACAAGACCGTGGAAACCTACGGCGCCGCGCAGCTGCAAAAACGCTTTGAAGCCCTGACCGGGCGCTGGATGAATGACCGCGATTTCGCCGCCTGGATGGCCGTGCGCAGCATCGCCAGCGCCGTGAGCAAACTGCGCCAGGCCGAGCCGATGGCGATCCGTACGCTGGAAATCAGCGACCAGTTGCCCCTCGACGGTTTCAAGGGCCGCAAGCTCAGCTACCGGCCGTGGAACGGCCAGTTGCGCCAGCCGATTCCTATCGTCCAGCCCCGGGCGCTGGTCAGCACCTCGCCCCAGGACGGCTTTCTGCACCCGTTCAACGAGATGGACAGCCTGGGCTACGACAAACCCGAAGTCAGCTGCCGCTTTCCCTGATCCGAACATCACAACAACAAGGAATCCGCCATGCGCCGCACCCTGCTCTCGTGCACCTTGCTGCTCGCCGCCGGCCATGCCGTTGCCAGCACTGCCTGGGTCTCCAATGAAAAGGACAACAGCCTGAGCCTGATCGACTTGCAGACCCTGCAAGTCACCGACACCCTGCCCGTCGGCCAGCGCCCCCGCGGCCTGCTGCTGTCCCATGACAACAAGCTGTTGTACATCTGCGCCAGCGACTCGGACCGGGTCCAGGTGATGGACGTGGCCACCCGCAAGATCATCAAGGAACTGCCCTCGGGCAAAGACCCCGAGCAATTCGCCTTGCACCCGAACAACCGCTGGCTGTACGTCTCCAACGAAGACGATGCGCTGGTGACGGTGATCGACACCGAGACCTCCAAGGTGCTCGGCCAGATCGACGTCGGTGTCGAGCCCGAAGGCATGGCCGTCAGCCCTGATGGCAAGTGGGCAGTCAACACCAGCGAAACCACCAACATGCTGCACTGGATCGACACCAGCACCCAGACCCTGGCCGACAGCACCCTGGTGGACCAGCGTCCGCGCTTCGTCGAGTTCTCCCCCGATGGCACGAAACTCTGGGCCTCGGCGGAAATCGGCGGCACCGTGACCATTCTCGATGTGGCCAGCCGCACCGTGCTCAGGACCCTGAACTTCCAGATCAAGGGCGTGCACCCGGACAAGGTTCAGCCCGTCGGCATCAAGCTCAGCGCCGATGGCAAGTACGGCTTCGTCGCACTGGGCCCGGCCAACCATGTGGCGGTGATCGATGCCAGGACCTTCGAGATTCTTGATTACCTGCTCGTGGGTCGACGAGTCTGGCAGATGGCGTTCACCCCGGATCAGAAGCAGTTGCTGGCCACCAACGGCGTGAGCGGCGATGTCTCGGTGATCGATGTCGACAGCCTCAAGGTCAGCAAATCGGTGAAGGTCGGGCGCTATCCCTGGGGCGTGGTGGTGACACCATGAACGCCCTTGAAGTCAGTGACCTGAGCTTTGCCTACGGCGCCCGTGAGGCCTTGCGCAAGGTAAGTTTCAGCCTGGAACCCGGACGTTTCGCCGCGCTGCTGGGCCCCAACGGTGCCGGCAAGTCGACCCTGATTGCCCTGCTGACCCGGCTCTATGATCTGCAGCACGGCGAGATCCGCGTCGGTGGCTGTTCATTGCGCAGCGCGGCACGCCCGGCACTCAGGCAGTTGGGCGTGGTGTTCCAGCAAAGCACCCTGGACCTGGACCTCAGCGTCGAGCAGAACCTGCGTTATCACGCGGCATTGCATGGCCTGTCCCGGCGCCAGACCGACCTTCGGGTCGACGCCGAACTGGCCCGCCAGGCCCTGACCGAGCGCCGCCGCGAACAAGTGCGCGAACTCAATGGCGGCCATCGTCGCCGGGTGGAAATTGCCCGCGCCCTGTTGCATGAGCCGCGCCTTATGCTGCTCGATGAAGCCAGTGTCGGCCTCGACCCGGCGAGTCGCCTGGCGCTCAACCAGCACATCCGCAGCCTGTGTCGCGAGGAGCACATCAGCGTGCTCTGGACCACCCACCTGCTCGACGAAGTGCAGCCCAGCGATGACTTGCTGATCCTGCATCAAGGCCGGCTGGTGGCCAGTGGGCAGGCCGATGCCCTGAGCCTGGAGCACGGCGGTGACCTCGGTTCGGCCTTCACCCGCCTGACTACATCGGGAGCTGCCCAATGAACGCTTACTGGCAATGTTTCAGCGGTATCGTGCTGCGCGAATGGCTGCGCTTTGTGCTGCAACGCACGCGTTTTCTCAGCGCCCTGGTGCGGCCGCTGCTGTGGCTGCTGGTGTTCGCAGCCGGTTTTCGCGCAGCGCTGGGGATAGCGATCATCGAGCCCTACGACACCTACATTCCGTACGAGGTCTACATCATCCCCGGCCTGGCCTGCATGATCCTGCTGTTCAATGGCATGCAGGGGTCTCTGTCGATGGTCTACGACCGCGAGATGGGCAGCATGCGCGTGCTGCTGACCAGCCCCCTGCCGCGTACCTTCCTGCTGTGCAGCAAGCTGCTGGCCACGTCACTGATTTCGCTACTGCAGGTCTATGCGTTCCTGGCGATTGCCTGGGTCTACGGCGTGCGACCACCGGCCATGGGCCTGTTGCTGGCGTTGCCGGCGCTGCTGCTGGTGGCGTTGATGCTCAGCGCACTGGGCCTGTTGCTGTCGAACGCGATCCGCCAGCTGGAGAACTTTGCCGGGGTGATGAATTTCGTGATCTTCCCGCTGTTTTTCCTGTCATCGGCGCTGTATCCGCTGTGGAAGATGCGCGAAGCCAGCGAATGGTTGTACTGGCTGTGCGCGGTGAATCCGTTCACCCATGCGGTGGAGCTGGTGCGTTTTGCCCTGTATGAACGCTTCAATCCGCTGGCGCTGGCGGTGTGCATGGGGCTGACGCTGCTGTTCGCGTTGCTCGCCGTACTGACCTTCAACCCGCAGCACGCGGCCTTGCGTAAATCCAACTGACAACACAATCCGAGTGTGGGAGCGAGCCTGCTCGCGAAGGCTGCGTCACATTCAATAAATGAGTTGACTGACCCAACGCTTTCGCGAGCAGGCTCGCTCCCACAGGGGGGGATCTTCATTGAACAGGATGAAATTACTACTTTAGTACTGGTTTCCCTGTCTATCGTCGCATTCCCAACGCCCTCCGACTGGCATGTAATAGGTCCATAATTATAAGGACTGACCCCATGCCGCGTGCCCGACGTTGCCTGTTGCGCCCTACTCTCGCCGCCCTGTCGCTGGGCCTGCTGCTGAGCACCGCGCAGGCCGACACTGCGCTGTTCTCCAGTGACGGCTATCGCATCGGCCTGTACCGCAGCCCGACGCCCGACCAGCTGCAAGGCGCAACCATCGTCGATACCCACGCCCTGCAAGCCCTGCTCGGCCAAACCCCGCGCCCGCTGCTGATCGATGTCTACCGCCGCCAGTGGCTGCAAGGGCAATTCATCGAAGACCAGCCCCATGAAAACCTGCCCGGCAGCCATTGGCTGGCCAATACCGGTGACGGTGAGCTGACGCCGCAATGGCAGGACTATTTCGCCGCCAACCTGAAAAAGCTGACCGCCGGCGACCCGACGCAACCGCTGGTCTTCTATTGCCGCTCCGACTGCTGGTTGAGCTGGAATGCGGTCAAGCGCGCAGCCACCATGGGCTATAAGACCCTGTATTGGTATCGCGATGGCCTGGACGCCTGGCAAGCGGCCAACCTGCCGGTTTCGCCAGCCAGGCCCGAACCCTTTCCCTGAGCTTTACGCGTGCGTGTCGATGCCACACCATAATCAAAATAATGAGGTGAAAGGCCATGTACAAAATCCTGATTGCCGACGATCACCCGCTGTTTCGCGAAGCCATCCACAACGTCATCAGCGACGGATTTGCCGGCAGCGAAGTGATGGAAACCGCCGACCTGGACAGCGCCCTGGCCCTGACCCAGGAACACGATGACCTGGACCTGATCCTGCTCGACCTGAACATGCCCGGCATGCACGGGCTCAATGGCCTGATCAACCTGCGTAACGAAGCGCCGACCATTCCGGTGGTGATTGTCTCCGCCGAACAGGACAAACAGATCGTGCTACAGGCCATCACCTACGGCGCGGTGGGTTTCATCACCAAGTCTTCACCCCGCGCCCAGATGACCGATGCCATCCAGCAGATTCTCAATGGCAATGTCTACCTGCCCCCGGACATCATCCGCACCGCCAAAAGCAGCACCCACCGGCGGATGAACGACACCCCGAGCTTCCCGCCCGAACTGCTCCAGGCCCTGACCCGCAAGCAGTTGCAGGTATTGGAACGCATGACCAAGGGCGAATCGAACAAACAGATCGCCTACACCCTGGAAATCGCCGAGACCACGGTCAAGGCCCACGTCTCGGCGATCCTGCGCAAGCTCAACGTGCACAACCGGGTGCAGGCGATCCTGAGTGCCGGGGATATTGATTTCGGGTCTTATCTGCGGCGTTGAGTCGGCAAGACCGCGGAGCGCCCTTCGCGAGCAGGCTCGCTCCCACAGGCACGGTGCTGTCCCTGTGGGAGCGAGCCTGCTCGCGAAAAGGACTTCACATTCACCGAAGATTTCAAGGTCGGCCAAGCAAATGACTCATCGCCGTCTTCAGCTTCATCGGCCGCACCGGCTTGTGCATCAGGGTGTGGCCCAGTTCGCGGATCTGCTGTTTGAGTTCATTGCTGTAGTTGGCCGTGATCATCATCGCCGGCACCGGTGACGCGCGCCGGGCATTGATGCGCGCCACGGCGTCGACACCGTTGCGATCGTTGTCCAGGTGATAATCGGCAATCAGCAGGTCGGCCTCGGCGTGGAAATTGTCCACTTGCCGCGCCAGGTCCTCCTCCGACAGCGCCGTCACCACCCGACACCCCCATCCCTCCAGCAAGGTGCGCATGCCGGCGCAAATGGTCGCATCGTTGTCCAGCACCCATATCCGCGCGCCCCGCAGGCGCTCGAGCATCGGCTCGCTCATCTGCAACGCAGGCTGCGGCTTCGGCGCGGTGGCGCTCAACGGCACTTCGACCGAGAACATCGAACCCCGACCCGGCCATGAACGCACATGAATG
This sequence comes from Pseudomonas sp. GM33, assembly GCF_000282295.1. Classification (NCBI taxonomy): domain Bacteria; kingdom Pseudomonadati; phylum Pseudomonadota; class Gammaproteobacteria; order Pseudomonadales; family Pseudomonadaceae; genus Pseudomonas; species Pseudomonas sp. GM33. Next base: position 16,485 of record NZ_AKJO01000109.1, on the reverse strand, counting down.
GGATGCCCGAGGATACCGGCAATCTTCTCTACGATCGCCAGGCCCAGGCCCAGGCCGCGATCCTGATCGGGTCGCTGCACATCACCGCGCTTGAACTCCTGGAAAATCTCCTCCAGGCGATGCTCGGCAATGCCCATGCCGCTGTCCCAGACTTCGATCGTCAGGCACTGATGATGCCGCCGGCAACCGAGCACCACGCGACCACTGTAGGTATAGCGAATCGCGTTGCTCAGCAGGTTGCGCAGGATCCGTGCGAGCAACTGGATGTCACTGCGCACCAGCGCCGAACAGCCGATGAAGTGCAATTGCAGGCCTTCACTGCGCGCCACCTGGGTGTATTCGGCGGCCAGGTTGTCCAGCAGCTCACTGAGGGCGAACGGCGCAATGTCGGCCTTGATCACCCCCGCATCGAGCTTGGAAATATCCACCAGGGTGCCGAGCAGGTTCTCCACGTCTTCCAGGGAATTGCTGACGTTGCGCACCAGTGTCTCGCTGGACATCGGCTCGCGCCGTTCCAGCAAGGCACTGGTAAACAGGCGCGCGGCATTCAACGGTTGCAGCAGGTCATGACTGACGGCGGCAAGAAACTTGGTCTTCGACAGGTTGGCCTGCTCGGCTTCCTGCTTGGCCTCGCGCAAGCGTGACTCGACCAGGCGTCGCTCATCGATCTCGCGCAGCAACTGGTCGTTGAGGGTGGTCAATTCCGCCGTGCGCTCGCGTACCCGCAGCTCCAGGTTCTGATACGCCTGATGCAGCGCCTCGGCGGTGCGGCGGCGTTCGGTGATGTCGCGGATCAACACGAAAATCCCCACCACCTCGCCACTGGCCAGACGGTTGGGCACATAGGAGCGCAGCATGTAGCGCTCCTGGTTGTTGACGTTGGTTTCGGCGAACTCGAACGTCACGCTCTCGCCGGCCAGCGCCCTGGCCACGTAGGGCTCCAGCCGCTGGTAATGCTGTTCGCTGTGCACTTCGCGCAGGCTCTGACCGAGCATCACGCCGCGGGGCCAGCAGTACCACTCTTCGTAGACCTTGTTGGTGAACTCGTAGACCAGGTCGGCATTGAGGTAGGCAATCAATGCCGGTACGTGATCGGTGATCAGGCGAATCCAGTGTTCGCTTTCACTCAGTGCCTCGGCGTGCTGGTAGCGCTCGGTGATGTCGGTGAAGGTGTTGACGAAACCTCCGGTGGGCAACGGATGGGTGCGGATTTCCAGGACCCGGCCATCGTACAGGCGCTGCTCGCATTCGCGCACCGGTCGTCCGTTGCCATCGCGACTGGCCGGGGTCAGCAGGTTCAGCTCGCTGTCGGCGATCACTTCGGCAAACGGGCGATGGGCCGCCACCGGCGCCAGGCCGCTCAACTCCAGGAACCGCCGGTTCCACAACTCCAGGATGCCCTCGGCGCTGACCATCGCCACCCCTTGGGACAGGTTGTCGACCGCCCGTTGCAACAGATGCGACTTCTGCGCCACCGCCTGCTCACGGCGTACGGTTTCGCTGAGTTTGACGTCGGTAATGTCGGTGAACAGGATCACCCGCCCCCCTTCCTGGGTCGGCCGCTCGCTGACTTGCAGCCAGCGCCCGTTCTGCAGGCGGTAAAGCAGGTTTTCGTCGGCATGCCCGCGCGGCTCTTCGGTGAACAGGGCGTTGTTCATCATCAGCCGCTTGACCTCGGTCAGGCGCATGCCGGCGTTGATCCGCACCCGGCTGTTGCTCCAGAACGCCTTGAAGCGACTGTTGAACAGCACAATGCGCTGGTCGGCGTCGAACAGCACGAAGGCATCGGAAATGCTTTCGATGGCATCGATCAGGTGTTGGTGCGCCGTTTCCGCGCGCAGGCGGGCTTCGCTGAGCAAATGATTGCCGGCCTTGAGTTCGGCCATGGCCTGGTTCAGGGCATCGGTGCGTTCACGCACTTGCTCGGCCAGCACCACCGAGTGCTGGAATGCCGCGTACGGATCGTTGCCACGGGTTCCCCCGGACTCGACCCGTTCGATCAGCGCGCCATTGATGCGCTGCAGTTTATGGTTTTCCAGGCGCAGCCCGGCCAGTTCGGCCTGCAGTTCAGCGATGTCCTGGGGCACGGCCACGGGCAATGGCAACGCCGGTGAAGGTCTGGTTGATGTGCATGCCATTGAACTGTTCTCCATAGGTGTTGAAACCCATCACCCGTTGCTCGCGCAAAAAACCGCCGATCTGATCAAGACTGCCGTCGTCTTCGAGTTCCAGACGCCGCAGGAAACAGTCGCAACCGATGGTCAGCAGCAAATCGCCCAGGCGCTCCTGCAACCCCTCGAACAGACTCTGCAGGTTCGGCAGCATCGGCCCCGGGGTCATGGCGGTGAGGACGATGCCGTTTTCCACGGCGCAGTAGAAACTCAGGCTCAGGTCCGGATGCACCTGCTGGATGGCCCGCACGTAGTACTGCTGGTTGATCCGCACCGCCAACGGGTGCGCAGCGAAGACCCGGTGATCGAGCTGCGCCACCGGCACGCCGATGTGCCGGGCGTACTCCTCGGCAGCCGGCTCGGCATTGAGCTCGAAGACCCGGCGCAAAGTGCTGTCGGCCCCGGTGACCACCAGCTTTTCGGCGCGGGGCAGCACGTGGTGGGTGGTGAACACTTCGAAATCCAGCCAGGTATTGACCAGCACCACCACGGCCGCCCCGCTGTGGAACTCGCCATCGAAGTACACATGGGTATGGGTCAGGTAGTTATCGTCGCCGGCCGAGCCGCCGAAATGCGGAATGTCGCCCAAGGCCGCACTCAAGGCCGCCAGGACCATTTCTTCGCGGCTGGACAGGCCATCGAGCAGGGTCAGGGCAAAGCTGTTGCCCTTGATCGGGGCCAGGGTGTTGCTGCGACAGCCACTGACCAGACGCTCGACCATTTGCTGGGCGTCGATCAGGCTGAAGTGCTCCATCTGGTCGATCAGCTCGATCGAGATGGAAAAGTGCCGGTGGTCGAAACCCACCGCCGTCACGCAATTGCGCCCATAGCCCAGCGGAGTGATTTCCCCGGCGCTGGTGCAGCCCGCCAGGCGAATGCCGCCGAAGCTTTGCTGCAAGGCCTGGCCCAGCGCCTGCAGGTCGTATTCGGCGGAACAGAAGAACAGCACGAACCCCAGGTGCGGGTGCAACAGCTGTCGTGCCAGTTCCTGCGCGACCTGCCGGGCATCGGTGGCCTGGGACATTGCACTGACGACGCCTTCGCTCTGCTGCATCCTTACCTCCCGCAGGTGCGTGTGTATGAGGCACGAGTGTACGAAGTCTGTGGGGTGCGACGAATGCTACTTGGGTAGCGGGTAGCCGCTTCGATGGGATGAGACAGATAAAGCTCCCACACTAGTTTTGGTTATCCGCAGGTGTTGCGTACACCCGGTAACCCTGTGGGAGCGAGCTTGCTCGCGATGGGGCCATCACAGCCAACATCCATGTCGCCTGACACTCAGCCATCGCGAGCAAGCTCGCTCCCACAATTATTTGTATTCCAGCCTGCTACCAGGTCAGCACCGCGCCCACGGCAAAGGTGTCGGTGTCTTCGTTCTGCTCATCGGTGTCGTGGCCGTTGATTTCGAACTGGTTGTACTCGGCCACCAGCTTGAGGTTGTCGTTCACGTCATGGAACAACGCGATGCCGCGGGTCTCGTAATCCGCACCGCTGCCGACCACGCCGTTGCCGTCGTCATTGGTCTTGCCGTAGGACAAGGCCAGGCGGTTCTTGCCCAGTTTGTAGGAGCCCTGCATCAGGTAGCCGTCGCTGTCGACGTTGCGCAGGGTCGGCTCGCCGGCATTGTTGGTGAAAAACGGGTTGATGCCCTTGGCCTGGAAGCCGGACCCGGTGAGAGACAAGCCGCCCATCTTCGCCTGCACGCCATAACCGACCCCCTTGGAGGTGACGGTCTCGACCGTCGAGTCGGTGTTGTCCGAGGTCTGGTAGCTGCCGTTGATCCAGCTGTAGATCTTTGCCCCGGCCAGGTCGAACTGATAGGTGACTTCGCTCTCGGTACGCGGGTTTTCCTGATAGGCCTTGCCCGTCGGGCTGCTGTCGTTGGTATCCACCGGGTCCATGATGCCGACCGCCACGCGCAGGCCGTCCATCACCGGGGTGCGATAGGTGATCTGCGAAGTGGGGAACGGATACGGGTAGCCGGTGCCGATGTTGCCAAACGACACCCCGCCGCCATCCACCAGCCCCAGCGTATCGCTGACCTGGCCGTAACCGGCGAGCATTTCGTCGAGCAGGATGTTGGAACGGGCGAACAAGCCGAAGTCCTTGCCGATCAGCACCTCGCCCCACTCCGGGTTGGCCACGGTGCCGAAGAACTGCCGCACATCGATGGCAGTGTCGGTGCCGTTGGTTTGGCTGTCGTTGATGGTGACCCAGAACGAGGCACGGGCGCCGAGCTTGAGATCGTCTACCTGCTTGCCCATGTTGAACCCCAGGTAGTTGGGCAAAAAGCCCATCTTGACCCGCGACTGCCGACGGTCGTACTGATCGCCGGCGCGGTCGACATCGCTGTTCACGTAGAAGGCGTTGATGTAGCCGTCGGTGGAGAACGTGGTCTGGTCCTTGTCGTACAGCATGATATCCGCCTCAGCCACCTGGCTCAGGCAAAGTGCAGACAGGCTGGCGATAAAGGCTGGCAGAAAACGATGCGTGACGTTCTTATTGTTGTGCATGGCGCGCTCCGAAACGGGGGACTGAGTGTCGGAGGCGATTATCGAAACCTGACGGGCGGCGCCATACGCTGCCTTGGGGCTGGTTTTGAGGTGCTTTGGATTGGCTGGCGGCGCGTGACCGCTATGGCGTAAGACCGCTCGTCGGCGAGGCTCGCCACTTAGGGCGTAGGCCTGTGGACCCGACTGGCATCCACAGGAACCGCTACCGGCTAGGCGTTGGCCTTGAGCAACATGTAGGCGGCGACCACCACGCAGATGCTGGCGAACCCGACCTGCAACGCCCGCGCCGGCACCCGGGCGCACAGCTTGCGGCCGATGATCATGCCGATGATGCTCGCGCCAATGAAGGTGGCCCCCACACTGTCGATGCGCACGCCGGCATGGAACGCGCCGATCACGCCGATGGCGGAAATCAGGCTGATCACCATCAGCGAAGTCGCGATGATTCCGCGCATCTGCACATCGGTCAGTTGCTTGAACGCCGGGACGATCAGAAAGCCGCCGCCCACCCCCAGCAACCCCGAGACCACACCCGTGACCGCTCCGAGAGCGGCGAGGGTCGCGGTGCATTTGGCGGTCCAGGAAAAGCGCCCGGTCTGTTGATCGAGCATGCAGTTTTTCTGACCCCAGTTGGCATGCCCGTGGTCGCTCGGGCCTTCGTCCTTGCGTTCACGGCGCAACATCCGCCAGGCCACCATGACCATCAGCAGGCTGAACAGGATCATCAGGATTTTTTCCGGCAACTGATGGGCGAAATAAATGCCCACCGGCGAAAACACCGCACCGAGTGCGGCGATCAGCAACGCCGCGCGATACCGCACCAGGCCATGGCGCAAACCATCGATGGCGCCGACCGCCGCCGCACTGCCCACCGCAAACAACGCCACCGGAGCGGCCTGGGTCATGCTCCAGCCCAATCCCAATACCAGGGCCGGCACCGCGAGAATCCCGCCGCCCGCTCCAGTCAACCCCAATACCAACCCCATCACCACGCCAAACAGACTTGCCAGCAACATACGGAGTTCTCAGTCGACCCTGGACAGACGCGTCAGCCACTCGCGACCCTTGAGCATACCGTTCCAATAGAACCACGGTAGCAGTGTTGCCTTGAGCCACCACGCCGAGCGGCGCGGCGTCGTCGGGTCGAGGGGAAAGGTCGGCAGCAATTTGCCCGTATAACCGAACTCGGCCAGGATCACCTTGCCCCTCTCCACCGTCAGCGGACAGGAGCCATAGCCGTCGTACTTCAGCGGCAATGGTTGTTGCTTGCGCAAAGCCAGCAGGTTTTCGGCCACGACCACTATCTGCTTGCGCACCGCCGCGGCGGTTTTTGCATTGCTGGTGCCGCAGATATCCCCCAACGCGAAGACGCCTGGATAACGCGGATGCTGCAGGCTGTGGGGATCGACTTCACACCAGCCGGCGGCGTCGGCCAGCGGACTCCGGGCGACGAAATCCGGGGCCACCTGAGGCGGAACGACATGCAGCAGGTCAAAGGTTTTTGCCTGGCGGGTGACAATGCCCTCGGCGTCCTTGACCTCGAACCACGCAGTCTTCGCCGGGCCGTCGACCTTGACCAGATTCGAATTGAATGCCAGCCGGGCGTTGTACTTCTCGATGTACTTCATCAGCGGCGGGACAAAGGTCGCCACGCCGAACAATGCAGCGCCCGCGAGATTGAACTCGACATCGATGTTGTTCAGCACTCCGCTCCTGTTCCAGTGATCACAGGACAGGTACAGCGCTTTTTGAGGCGCCCCCGCACATTTGATCGGCATGGCCGGCTGGGTGAACAGCACCTTGCCGCCGCGCAGTTTCTGCACCTGGTCCCAGGTGTAGGTCGCGTGCCGGTAGCTGTAGTTGGAGGTCACGCCGTGCTGGCCGAGGGTCTCCTCCAGGCCTTCGATTTTCTCCCAGGCCAGGCGCAGGCCGGGGCAGACCACCAGGTTCTGATAGCTGACCGTGCGCGCGTCACTGAGGATGAGCCGGCAATGGTCGGGGTCGATGCCGGTCACGGCAGCCTGCACCCAATTGACCCCGCGCGGCATCACCGATGCCATCGGCCGCACGGTGTTTTCCACGTTGTAGGCACCACCGCCGACCAGCGTCCAGGCCGGTTGATAGTAGTGCCGGGAGTCGGGTTCGATCAGGGTGATGTTCAGCTGCGGGTTGCGCTTGAGCAGGCTGGCGACAAGGCCTATGCCCGCCGTGCCGCCGCCGATCACCACGATATCTGCACTGATGGATGGGCCCCAGTGTTGATCGTTCATTGCTTGTTCCTTTTGCTGCACGCAAGGATTGTTACAAGTCAAACCACAAAACCAATGTGGGAGCGAGCCTGCTCGCGAAGGTGGCAGGTCAGTCGATAAAGATGTGGACTGACACTACGCTTTCGCGAGCAGGCTCGCTCCCACAGGTTTTGCACTTTGATTGGCATTCAAGGTTGAACCCAGCTTTTAAGCACCGCCCCGCAATACAGCCCGGAGAGGGTTTTCATCACCTGGATCACCTCGTGACTGGCGAGACCGTAAAAAATGTACTTGCCTTCACGACGGGTCGCGACCAGTCCTTCATCGCGCAGAATCCCCAGTTGCTGGGACAGGGTCGGTTGGCGCACACCGGTCATTTTTTCCAGCTCGCCGACGTTGCGCTCGCCCTGGGTCAACTGGCACAGGATCAACAGGCGATCCTCATTGGCCAAGGCCTTGAGCAGCGCACAGGCCTTGGAGGCCGAGGCGCGCAGTTGGGCGACTTCACATTCGGTCAGACTGGATTGCATTTGCAGGATGCCTTCAACGTCACTTAAGCTGCGAACATTATGTTTTTACATAAAGTGTTGCAACTGACTTTTCCACCCCTGCACAGGTTCGTGTCCATGCCCGCACTGATTGAAGCTTTCCTCGACCCCGCCTCCTCGACTTACAGCTACGTGGTCTACGAGGCTGATGGCGGGCAGTGCGCGATTGTCGACCCCGTGCTCGACTACGACGGTGCGGCCGGGCGTACCGCGACCACCCAGGCTGACAAAATCATCGCCTTCGTCCGCGCCCACACACTGCAAGTGCAATGGCTGCTGGAAACCCACGCCCACGCCGATCACCTATCCGCCGCGCCCTATCTGCGCCAGCAGCTGGGTGGAAAAATCGCCATCGGCGAGTCCATCAGCAAGGTGCAGGACGTGTTCAAGGCGCTGTTCAATCTGGAGCCATCATTTCGCGTCGACGGTTCGCAGTTCGATCACCTGTTCGCCCCCGACGAATCGTTCATGATCGGCAACCTCAGGGCGACCGCCCTGCACGTGCCCGGCCATACGCCGGCGGACATGGCTTACCTGATCGACGGTGATGTGATTCTGGTGGGCGATACGATGTTCATGCCCGATGTCGGCTCTGCCCGTTGTGACTTCCCCGGTGGCAATGCCAACCAGATGTTTGCCTCGATCCGCAAGCTGCTGGCCTTCCCCGCCAGCGTGCGCCTGTACGTCTGCCACGACTACCCGCCGCAAGGACGCGCCCCCGAATGCATGACCACCGTCGGTGAACAACGCAAAAACAACATTCACGTGCGCGACGGTATCGACGAAAACGCCTTCGTGGAAATGCGCACCCGGCGCGATTCGGGGTTGGGGATGCCGACACTGTTACTGCCGGCGATCCAGGTGAATGTGCGGGCGGGGAATTTACCTCCGGCGGAGGAAAACGGCGTGGTTTATCTAAAAATTCCGCTAAATACCCTATAAGAAAAAGCACCGAACGGCTCGGCACGAATGCGTTTACCTACAGGCTCTGGCGATAGGGGTGAACTGGCATATCTTTCGTCAGGAACTCAGACTTCATTGGGCAAATAACCAATGGAGATTTTGCAATATGGATATCCGTCGCAACCACCGTGACATGACGCAACAACAGAAAGACGCCTTCATCGGGGCCATCCTGATGCTGAAAAACAACGTCGACAGCGTGCTGCGGCCCGGGCAACAAAATCGCTACGATGACTTTGTGCAGATTCACAAAAACTCTATGGGTCTGGGCAACCCACTTATTCCCAGCCCGCATCGCAGCCCGTTGTTTTACCCTTGGCATCGCATTTTGATTCGTCAATTCGAACTCGCCCTGCAGGGCGCCGCCAACGACACGAGCATTACCCTGCCCTACTGGAACTGGCAAATCACCGGAGCAGACAACCCATTCACATCAAACTTCATGGGCGGGAACGGTGACAATACACAAGACAATCGCGTTACCAGCGGGCCATTTTCCAGGGAACACTCTCAATTCGAGGTAAGGGTATGGGACGCGGAAGCAGGCAACCCAGGCTTACGCCGCAATTTTGGGCAGATCGGTGTGTTGCCGTCGGCCGAAGCCGTCGTGTCCGCTCTCAATAGAACGCCCTACTGGATGGAGCAGAGCGGTTGGGAAAACTATTCAGAAGTTGAACTGCACAATTCGGTACATGCCTGGATAGGGGGCAATATGGCTGAAGCGTCCTCGTCCAACGACCCAATATTTTTCTTGCATCATTGCTATCTCGATCTGTTATGGGAGCGCTGGAAACACCAGCACCCGAATGTTCCTGGCTTTTCGCCTCGAGACAACGCTCCCAATGGGGTAGAGGGATCAACGCTGATTTTTCATCCAGACAACGAACCTGCTCCCTGGGAACAAACCTATACAGTTGAACAAACGTTCTTTACTTCTAATCTCGATTATCGATATGACTACCTATGACGGCACCTGATACTCAATTGCCGAGGGTCAGGCCATTCGCCGGCAACGGCAGCGCGGTCTTATAGCGCACCTGCTTGAGCGCAAAGCTCGAACGTATGTTCGCCACCCCTGGCACCTTGGTCAGAAAATCCATCATGAAACGCTCCAGCGACTGGATGGTCGGCACCAGCACCCGGATCAGGTAGTCCGGGTCGCCGGCCATCAGGTAGCACTCCATCACCTCGGGGCGGTCGGAAATCGCTTCTTCGAAATGCTGCAACGCCTCTTCCACCTGCTTCTCCAGGCTGACGTGAATGAACACGTTCACATGCAACCCCAGCAGGTCGGCATCGAGCAGCGTCACTTGCTCGCGGATCACCCCCAGTTCTTCCATGGCCTTGACCCGGTTGAAACACGGCGTCGGCGAGAGGTTCACCGAGCGTGCGAGGTCGGCGTTGGTGATGCGCGCATTCTCCTGAAGGCTGTTGAGAATGCCGATGTCGGTACGGTCCAGTTTGCGCATGAGACAAAACCACCTGTTTTTTTTGTTTATGCAGGTTTTTTATCTGCAAATGATCTTTGGCGCAACGAAACAGAGAGAAATATTCTTCTTGGGCGGGCCTATGATTGTTGTAGGACAAGATTTCTTCTACCGAACGAAATCTGTCAGCTCACTACAAGAAATTCACAAGATCGAGCGTAGAAGCCATGACCCAAGCGTATGAACCGCTGCGCCTGCACGTCCCCGAACCCTCGGGCCGTCCCGGCTGTAAAACCGACTTCTCCTACCTGCATCTGACCGATGCCGGCACGGTGCGCAAACCTCCAATCGACGTTGAACCGGCTGACACGGCTGACCTGGCCCGTGGCCTGATTCGCGTGCTCGACGACCAGGGCAATGCCCTTGGGCCGTGGGCCGAAAACGTGCCGGTGGAGATCCTGCGCAAGGGCATGCGCGCCATGCTCAAGACCCGCATCTACGACAACCGCATGGTGGTCGCCCAGCGTCAGAAAAAGATGTCGTTCTACATGCAGAGCCTCGGCGAGGAAGCCATTGGCAGCGCCCAGGCCCTGGCCCTGAACATCGACGACATGTGCTTCCCGACCTACCGCCAGCAAAGCATCCTGATGGCCCGCGACGTACCGCTGGTCGACCTGATCTGCCAGCTGCTGTCCAACGAGCGCGATCCGCTCAAGGGCCGGCAATTGCCGATCATGTACTCGGTCAAGGAGTCCGGTTTCTTCACCATCTCCGGCAACCTCGCCACCCAGTTCATCCAGGGCGTGGGCTGGGGCATGGCCTCGGCGATCAAGGGCGACACCAAAATCGCCTCGGCCTGGATCGGCGACGGCGCCACCGCCGAGTCGGACTTCCACACCGCCCTGACCTTCGCCCACGTGTACCGCGCGCCGGTGATCCTCAACGTGGTCAACAACCAGTGGGCGATCTCCACCTTCCAGGCGATTGCCGGTGGTGAAGCCACCACCTTCGCCGGTCGCGGCGTCGGTTGCGGCATTGCCTCCTTGCGGGTCGACGGCAACGATTTCTACGCCGTGTACGCCGCCTCCGCCTGGGCCGCCGAACGTGCGCGCCGCGGCCTCGGCCCGACCATGATCGAATGGGTCACCTACCGTGCAGGTCCGCACTCGACCTCCGATGATCCGTCGAAATACCGCCCTGCCGATGACTGGAGCCACTTCCCGCTCGGCGATCCGATTGCGCGCCTCAAGCAGCACCTGATCAAGGTCGGCCAGTGGTCCGAAGAGGAACACGCCGCGGTCAGCGCCGAGCTCGAAGCCCAAGTGATCGCCGCTCAGAAAGAAGCCGAACAGTACGGCACCCTCGCCGGCGGCCAGATTCCAAGCGCTGCGACCATGTTCGAAGACGTCTACAAAGAGATGCCGGAGCACTTGAAGCGCCAGCGTCAAGAGTTGGGGATCTGACATGAACGATCACAACAACAATATCGAGCTGGAAACCGCCATGACCACGACCACCATGACCATGATCCAGGCCCTGCGCTCGGCCATGGATGTGATGCTTGAACGTGACGACAACGTCGTGGTCTTCGGCCAGGACGTTGGCTACTTCGGCGGCGTGTTCCGCTGCACCGAAGGCCTGCAGAACAAGTACGGCACCTCCCGGGTGTTCGACGCGCCGATCTCCGAAAGCGGCATCGTCGGTGTCGCCGTGGGCATGGGCGCCTACGGCCTGCGTCCGGTGGCCGAGATCCAGTTCGCCGACTATGTCTACCCGGCCTCCGACCAGATCATTTCCGAAGCCGCCCGCCTGCGTTATCGCTCGGCAGGCGAGTTCACCGCACCGATGACCCTGCGCATGCCGTGCGGCGGTGGCATCTACGGCGGCCAGACCCACAGCCAGAGCATCGAGGCGATGTTCACCCAAGTCTGCGGTTTGCGCACGGTGATGCCGTCCAACCCGTACGACGCCAAGGGCCTGTTGATCGCCTCCATCGAAAACGATGACCCGGTGATCTTCCTCGAGCCCAAACGCCTGTACAACGGCCCGTTCGACGGCCATCACGACCGCCCGGTAACCCCGTGGTCGAAACACCCTGCCGCGCAAGTGCCGGACGGTTACTTCACCGTGCCGCTGGACGTCGCTGCGATCACTCGTCCGGGCAAGGACGTCACCGTGCTGACCTACGGCACCACCGTGTACGTCTCGCAAGTCGCTGCTGAAGAAAGCGGCGTTGACGCCGAAGTCATCGACCTGCGCAGCCTGTGGCCGCTGGACCTGGAAACCATCGTCAAATCGGTGAAAAAGACCGGCCGTTGCGTGGTGGTGCACGAAGCGACCCGTACCTGCGGTTTCGGTGCCGAACTGGTGTCGCTGGTGCAAGAGCATTGCTTCCACCACCTGGAAGCGCCGATCGAACGCGTCACCGGTTGGGACACCCCTTACCCGCACGCGCAAGAGTGGGCGTATTTCCCAGGGCCGTCCCGAGTGGGCGCGGCGTTGAAACGGGTCATGGAGGTCTGAATGGGCACGCACGTCATTAAAATGCCGGACATTGGTGAAGGCATTGCAGAAGTTGAATTGTCGGTCTGGCACGTCAAGGTCGGCGACATGGTCGTCGAAGATCAGGTGCTGGCCGATGTCATGACCGACAAGGCGATGGTCGATATCCCGTCGCCGGTGCATGGCAAGGTGATTGCCCTCGGTGGCCAGCCGGGCGAAGTCATGGCGGTTGGCAGTGTGCTGATCAGCATTGAAGTCGAAGGCGCGGGCAACGTTAAGGAGTCGGCGCAACCGGCTCCCATTAAAGAAGCCCCGGTGGTCGCACCTAAAGTTGAAGCCGTGGTTGAAAGCAAACCGGTCGCTGCTCCAGCGCCGAAACCGGCTGTATGCCAGGGCCCGATGGTGGCTCGCGCGGCCGATGAACGTCCGCTGGCCTCCCCGGCCGTGCGCAAGCATGCGCTGGACCTCGGCATTCAGCTGCGCCTGGTGCGTGGCAGCGGCCCGGCCGGCCGCGTGCTGCATGAAGACCTGGACGCCTACCTGGCTCAGGGTCAGTCGAATGCATCGACGGTCAGCAGCGCTTACACCCAGCGCACCGACGAACAGCAGATCCCGGTGATCGGCATGCGCCGCAAGATCGCCCAGCGCATGCAGGACGCCACCCAGCGCGCCGCCCACTTCAGCTACGTCGAGGAAATCGACGTCACCGCCGTGGAAGAGCTGCGTGCGCACCTCAACGAAAAACACGGTGCGACTCGCGGCAAGCTGACCTTGCTGCCGTTCCTGGTCCGCGCCATGGTCGTCGCCCTGCGCGACTTCCCGCAGATCAACGCCCGCTACGACGACGAAGCCCAGGTCATTACCCGCCTCGGCGCCGTGCATGTCGGTATTGCCACGCAAGCCGATATTGGCCTGATGGTGCCGGTGGTACGTCACGCCGAAGCCCGCAGCCTGTGGGACAGCGCAGCGGAAATCTCGCGCCTGGCCACCGCCGCGCGCAATGGCAAGGCCAGCCGCGATGAGCTGTCCGGCTCGAGCATCACCCTGACCAGCCTCGGCGCCTTGGGCGGCATCGTCAGCACGCCGGTGCTGAACCTGCCGGAAGTGGCGATTGTCGGCGTGAACAAGATCGTCGAACGGCCGATGGTGATCAAAGGCCAGATCGTGGTCCGCAAGATGATGAACCTCTCCAGCTCCTTCGATCACCGCGTGGTCGACGGCATGGACGCGGCGCTCTTCATCCAGGCCATTCGTGGCCTGCTCGAACAACCCGCCACGCTCTTTGTCGATTAAGCATTTGTGGAGAAAGTCATGCAGACCCTGAACACCACGCTGCTGATCATCGGCGGCGGCCCCGGCGGCTATGTGACGGCGATCCGCGCCGGCCAGCTGGGCATCCCGACTATCCTGGTGGAAGGCCAATCCCTGGGCGGCACCTGCCTGAATATTGGCTGCATCCCGTCCAAGGCACTGATTCACGTCGCCGAGCAGTTTCATCAGACGCAGCAGCACCATCAGCTGTCGGCCCTGGGCATCAGCGTTTCAGCGCCGACCCTCGACATCACCAAGAGCGTCGAATGGAAAGACGGCATCGTCGATCGCCTGACCACCGGCGTTGCCGCGCTGCTGAAAAAGAACAAGGTCCAGGTCATTCAAGGCTGGGCCAAAGTGGTTGACGGTAAAACCGTCGAGGTCGGCGACACACGCATCCAGTGCGAGCACCTGGTACTGGCCACTGGTTCGAAAAGCGTGAACTTGCCGATCTTGCCGATTGGCGGGCCGATCATCTCGTCCACCGAAGCCCTGGCGCCGACATCCGTGCCCAAGCGCTTGATTGTGGTCGGCGGCGGCTACATCGGTCTGGAGCTGGGCATTGCCTATCGCAAGCTCGGTGTCGAGGTCAGCGTGGTGGAAGCGCAGGAGCGCATCCTGCCGGCCTACGACGCCGAACTGACCCAGCCTGTGCACGACGAACTGAGAAAGCTCGGCGTGAAGCTTTACTTGAAACACAGCGTGCAAGGCTTTGATTCAGAACAAAATACCTTGCAAGTACTGGCCCCGAACGGCGCGACCCTGAACCTGGAAACCGATCAGGTGCTGGTGGCCGTCGGTCGCAAGCCGAACACCCAGGGCTGGAACCTTGAAGCGCTGAACCTGGACATGAACGGTTCGTCGATCAAGATCGACAACCGTTGCCAGACCAGCATGCGCAACGTCTATGCCATCGGCGACCTGAGCGGCGAACCGATGCTCGCGCACCGGGCCATGGCCCAGGGCGAGATGGTCGCCGAGCTGATCAGCGGTAAATCCCGCGAGTTCAACCCGACCGCCATCGCCGCCGTGTGCTTCACCGACCCGGAACTGGTGGTGGTCGGCAAGACCCCGGACGAGGCCAGGACTGCAGGTCTGGACTGCATCGTGTCGAGCTTCCCGTTCGCCGCCAATGGCCGGGCGATGACCCTGGAGTCGAAAAGCGGCTTCGTGCGTGTGGTCGCCAGTCGGGACAATCATGTGATTGTCGGCTGGCAGGCGGTGGGTGTCGGCGTGTCCGAATTGTCCACGGCGTTCGCGCAAAGCCTGGAGATGGGCGCGAGGCTGGAAGACATCGGCGGCACCATCCATGCGCATCCGACGCTCGGCGAGGCGGTGCAGGAAGCAGCGTTGCGTGCGCTGGGGCATGCGCTGCATCTGTGATTCAGAACGATTGGTGGCTTGACTGATGGCCTCTTCGCGGGCAAGCCCGCTCCCACAGTGATTGTGGTGTTTGCAAGATCTATGGCATACCAAGAATCCAATGTGGGAGCGGGCTTGCTCGCGAATTTTCAAGGGCGACATCATTTATCTGCCGATCAGCCGATAGTCCGGGCTGCGAAATTGGCCCGGAATGAAGTATTGTTGTCCCCATCCAAAAAACGTCAGAAGCCTTGAACCGTTTCGGCGGTTGTTAAGTGATAGAGGGTGTCATGGGTAACGAAAGCATCAATTGGGACAAGCTGGGTTTTGACTACATCAAGACCGACAAGCGCTATCTGTCGTACTTTCGCAATGGCGAATGGGACAAGGGCACCCTGACCGAAGATAACGTGCTGCACATCAGCGAAGGCTCCACAGCCCTTCACTATGGCCAGCAATGCTTCGAAGGCATGAAGGCCTATCGTTGCAAGGACGGCTCGATCAACCTGTTCCGCCCGGACCAGAACGCCCTGCGCATGCAGCGCAGCTGCGCCCGTCTGCTGATGCCGCAAGTCGACACCGAGCAATTCATCGAAGCCTGCAAGGCCGTGGTCCGCGCCAACGAGCGTTTCATTCCGCCATACGGCACCGGCGGCGCGCTGTACCTGCGCCCGTTCGTGATCGGCGTGGGTGACAACATCGGCGTGCGTACCGCCCCCGAGTTCATCTTCTCGATCTTCTGCATCCCGGTCGGCGCCTACTTCAAGGGTGGCCTGACCCCGCACAACTTCCAGATCTCCAGCTACGACCGCGCGGCGCCACAAGGCACCGGTGCGGCCAAGGTCGGTGGCAACTACGCCGCCAGCCTGATGCCGGGCTCCAAGGCCAAGAAAGCCCACTTTGCCGACGCCATCTACCTGGATCCGATGACCCACACCAAGATCGAGGAAGTTGGTTCGGCCAACTTCTTCGGGATAACCCACGACAACAAGTTCGTGACCCCGAACTCGCCATCGGTACTGCCGGGCATCACCCGCCTGTCGCTGATCGAGCTGGCCAAGACCCGTCTGGGCCTGGAAGTGGTTGAAGGCGACGTGTTCATCGACAAGCTCTCCGACTTCAAGGAAGCCGGTGCTTGCGGTACTGCGGCGGTGATCACGCCGATTGGCGGCATCGACTACAACGACCACCTGCACGTGTTCCACAGCGAAACCGAAGTCGGCCCGGTCACCCAGAAGCTCTACAAAGAGCTGACCGGCGTGCAAACCGGCGACATCGAAGCGCCAGCGGGCTGGATCGTCAAGGTCTGACCTGACGCCAGACGCACAAAAGCCCCCCATCGGGTGACCGGTGAGGGGCTTTTTCATGGCCGAATGAAAAGATCGCAGCCTTCGGCAGCTCCTACAATGGATATTTCGCGGCCCTTGTAGGAGCTGCCG